>JALRKI010000052.1 GCA_023254815.1 Flavobacteriaceae bacterium | reverse complement strand
GTTTGTAGTAGTATTTATCGGTGTAGTACATGTTCATCATAGTGTCGACAGGCCAGTTGAAAACTACAATATCGTTTCTTTCAATTTTTTCAAATCCAGGAATCCTCATGTAAGGCAATTCCAATTTTGGCAAATATGATTTGATATTCAACAATGGTAAAGTGTCGTGAACCATAGGCGCTGCAATGGTAGTCATTGGAACCCTTGCCCCATAATGCATTTTACTAACAATAAGAAAATCACCAACGAGCAAGCTTTTTTCTAAAGAAGACGTTGGAATTACAAAGGGCTGAAAAAAATAGGTATGCACAAATGTTGCGGCAACCACCGCGAATAGTATGGAACTCACCCAATCTCCTGAAGCTGATTTGGCATGGAGGCTTCGATTTTCGACATAACGAGTAGATGTTGAGTAATTTATTACGAATAGGCATAGTCCTAAGGTAACAATGACAAGAACAGTATCCAGTTTGCTATTTTTTCCAAAACTTCGGCAAGTTTCTACCCAAGTTACTGGCAGCATGATCAAATTAATGACGGGTAAAAACAACAGTGGCACCCAATACCATGGGCGATTAAGGATACGCATTAAAATGAAAGCATTGTAGACGGGCACAAAGGCTTGCCAAGACTTAAACCCTGCTTTGGCATATAGTTTCCAAGTTCCTAATCCATGGACTAGCTGGATAGACAAAAGGAACACTATTAAGTTTGTAAAGGTCATATAAAATTCTTTTGATGTAGGTAGTTTAAATTACTATAATGTTACAAGTTATTTTGGTTTCCTAAGACATCTTGCATTGAAAAAACACCTTTTTTCCCCAAAATCCACTCTGCTGCTATCAAGGCACCTTGAACAAAACCATCTCTGTTGTGGGCCTGGTGTTTAATGCTTATCGCATCTATTGGAGAATTGTAGGCTATTTCATGCGTTCCAGGCACCGAACCCTCTCTTATTGAACGAATGAGTAGAGTGTCCTCAGATTTTTGACTGGAATCTAAAGTCCAATTCAAATATTTTGTAGTTGAAAGCACATCTTTTGCCAAGCTCAATGCTGTTCCACTGGGAGCATCTTTTTTTTCCAAGTGATGGGTCTCTGTAATCGAAATGTCATATTGTTTGAACCGGCCCATCATTTGCGCCAAATATTCATTCAATCTGAAAAAAATATTGACCCCAAGACTAAAATTTGAGGCATAAAGAAAAGTACCATTATTGGCGTTGCAGAAGGTAGTGATTTCCGAGTATTTTTCTAGCCACCCAGTTGTCCCTGACACCACTGGTAGTCCAGCTGTAAGAGCTGCTTTGATTAAAGCAGGAGCTACCTCTGGTGCACTGAAATCTATAGCAACTTCGGCGTCTAGGTAATCATTTGAGGTTTGCTTACTGTTTATTTTTACAACTACCTCGTGCCCTTGACTTGTTGCCAATTCCTCAATTCTCTTACCCATTTTACCATATCCTAGCAGAACGATCTTCATGTCAAAAAACGAGGTTAATTTTGACTCCAACCGAAGCCGAAAAATCATAACTATCAAATTGTAAGCTTGGCTGAAAACTCAGTTGATCGTCAATGTTATATTGCAGTAAATGGGCTTGAACATTGGCGTTAATGATGTTTAGAACATAGGCTCCTGCCGCCACCAAAAGCGAAATTTCTTTGTTTCTTGACAATACTTTCTGCGCTCTAACCAAGCCATCGACAGATACCCTTGGATTTACGCCGTCTCCCCAAAATTCGTCATCAGAAAACCCTGCAAGTCGTCGCTTATAGGCGTCTCTATAGCGGTTGTATTCTTCGTTATTTTTGATGTAAAAATATACACCTGATCCAATGCCAGCGTACCAGATTGGAATCCAAAAATACTTTTTGTTGTAAGCTTGACCCAATCCAGGCAATAGAGCCGAATAGAAGGCTGCTTTTGCAGGTGTTAGAGGCTGAAAAATATAGGAGTTGAGACTGTCAGCTTCTTGAACTGCAATCAAAGGCAAGTCTGGTCTGGACTCTTCTTTCTTAACATTTTCCTGAGCCCAAGCGACATGGTAAAGCATTAATAATCCCAAGACATGTATAAGCTTACGATTCACCAGTCAATACTTTTTTCAATTCGGCCAAATCTTTAGGAGATTCAAAGGAAATGCTGAGCTTTCCTGTTCCGTCTGCTTTGGCAGAAATATGAACAGTCCTACCAAGCGATTGTGACATTTTTTTTGCAGTTTCGGCAAAACTGTTGACCGAGATACTTGACTTCACAACTGATTTTGGATCACTGAGTTTTCTAACTAAATCTTCAGTTTGCCTCACAGAAAGACTATTGGCAATAACCTTGTCATAAACCGTTAGTTGTTGATTGGTGTCTGCTAACCCAATTAAGGCCCTGCCATGACCCATTGTCACAAATCCATCCCGCATTCCCGTTTGGATGATGGGATCGAGTTTTAACAGCCTAAGATAATTGGCTATGGTCGAACGGTTTTTGCCAACACGGTCGCTGAGCTGTTCTTGAGTCAGATTAATTTCGCTGAGTAATCGCTCATAAGACAAGGCAATTTCAATAGGATCTAAGTCTTGCCTTTGGATATTTTCGACCAAGGCCATTTCCAATGATTCGGTGTCGTTGGCAATTCGAACAAACGAAGGCACAGAATGAAGTCCTGCTAACTTAGCCGCCCTGAGTCGTCGTTCGCCTGAAATTAACTGAAATTTTTCAAATCCAATTTTACGTACAGTAATGGGTTGAATAATACCGAGTTCCTTTATCGAGGAGGCCAGTTCGGTCAAATTTTGATCGTTAAATTGAGTTCTCGGCTGAAAGGGATTCACAGCTATGTTGTCGATATCCAATTCTACAATACTGCCAATGAGCTGGGCTGCGTTCTTGTCTTGTGCTGACTGAATATCATTTGCTGGGTCTTTGAGCAGTGCTGACAACCCTCTTCCAAGCGCTTGTTTTTGTGTGGCTTTAGCCATAAAAAGATGTTATTTAGTAATGAGTTCTTTTGCCAAATCTATATAATTTTCAGCGCCGCGACTGTCAATATCGTAATTTATTATGGACTTGCCAAAGCTTGGGGCTTCGCTGAGCTTCACATTTCTCTGAATAACTGTTTTGAATACCATGTCACTGAAGTGCTGTCTCACTTCCGATTCCACCTGATTGGACAGCCTCAATCGAGAATCGAACATGGTCAGCAGCAGGCCTTCAATGTCTAAAGTGGCATTGTGAATTTTTTGAACACTTTTAATGGTGTTTAGGAGCTTGCCTAAACCCTCAAGCGCAAAATATTCGCATTGAATGGGTATCAATACAGCATCGGCTGCGGTGAGTGCATTTAGGGTTAACAATCCCAACGAAGGTGCACAATCGATTAGTATGTAATCAAAAGAATCTTTTAAAGGCATTATGGCCTTCTTCAACATGTATTCTCTTTCTTCTTTATCGACCAATTCTATCTCAATGGCTACCAAATCTATATGAGATGGAATAATTGAAACGTTTGGAGAACAATTTTCTATGATACAATCTTTAGCCTCTGCGGTGTGCTCAAGCAACTGATAGGTCCCAAGGGTTTGAGCGTCGACATCTATGCCAAGACCTGAGGTGGCATTGGCTTGAGGGTCAGCGTCAATAAGAAGTACATTTTTTTCAAGTGCCCCAAGTGAGGCCGCTAAATTTACAGTAGTAGTAGTTTTTCCTACTCCTCCCTTTTGATTGGCGATGGCTATTATTCTACCCATTCGGGGATTTGGTTTTTAAGCTCTAAAAATAACATTATTTGCCAAGCCGAAGAAAGAAAATCGATAAATCAATCAACAATGTTTTCAATTCCAATTTTGTAAGGCAGATATTTCCGAATTGTCAAAAAAAGAATATATTTTGTACTTTGCTGACTCTAAAATTTATAATTTTTTACAAACATGAACTTATTTTTAAAACCTGTCTTGTTAACTTTTTTGATTTTTGGATTAGGACAAATCTCTACAGCCCAAATCAAAAAAACAGCCTCCGTAGAAGGAATAACGGAGTATGAGCTTGATAATGGTCTCAAGGTACTTCTGTTTCCAGACAATTCTTCACAAACCATAACCGTTAATATTACTTATTTGGTGGGATCACGTCACGAGGGCTATGGCGAAAAAGGCATGGCTCACTTGCTAGAACACCTTGTATTTAAAGGCACTCCAACACATGGAGATATTCCCAATGAGCTTACTGAAAGAGGGGCTCGTGCCAATGGCACAACTTGGTATGATCGGACCAATTATTACGAAACATTCAATGCCACTGACGATAACTTGGAGTGGGCATTGGGTCTCGAATCAGACCGAATGCTCAATTCTTTTATTGCCAAAAAAGATTTGGATTCTGAATTTAGCGTTGTCCGCAATGAATTTGAAAGTGGAGAAAATTCTCCATCGAGAACTTTGTCTCAAAAGGTCGTCAGAACGGCCTATATGTGGCACAACTATGGCAATTCTACGATTGGAAATCGCTCAGATATTGAAAGAGTTCCCATCACCAATTTGAAGGCTTTTTATAAAAAATATTATCGACCCGATAATGCAGTTTTGATGATCACGGGTAAATTTGATGACAAACGCACCTTAGAATTGGTTCAAAAGTATTTTGGTCCTCTTCAAAATCCAGCTGCTCCGCTCAATGAAGTAGCGACTGTCGAACCAGCCCAGGACGGAGAGAAACGTGTCGAATTGAGTCGTGTCGGTGATTTGCAACTGGTTATGGCGCTTTATCATTCTCCAGCGGGGTCAGATCCTGATTATGCTGCTTTGACATTGGCTCAAAATGTTTTGACCGATGCCCCTGCGGGGAGGTTGTATAAGGCCTTGGTTGAAACTCAATTGGCTTCAAGCGTCTATGCGTCAAATCCATTCACCAAAGAACCTAGTTATATCAACTTCAGTGTCAGCGTGCCATCAGAAAAATCTCTGACTACCGCCGAAGAAGTTCTGAAAAAGGTCTTAGATGACCTAAAATCAAATCCGATTACTGAGGACGAACTCAAGCGTTCCCGGTCGAACATCATGAACCAATTGGACCAACTCAGCAGAAATTCAGGGGCCATGGGTACCTATATGAGTGAGTTTATTGGAGCAGGAGACTGGCGTCTTTCATTCATTCATCGCGATCGAATTGAAACCACTTCACTCGACCAGGTGAATGCTGCATTGCAGAAATATTTTATTCCAACCAATAGAACCATAGGTACTTTCATTCCGACAGACAATCCCGAGCGCGTAGAGATTCCTCATACCGAAGGAGTTCAGGATTTGGTTACATCTTACAAAGGCAAAGAGGCCATGGACGTTGGTGAAGATTTCAACGTTGCATACGATAACATACAAAATCGATTGGACATGGGAGTATTACCTGAATCTGGAATTGAGTATGGATTTATCGAAAAAGCAAATCGAGGGGAGACGGTTAACCTGTCATTGGCTATAAGAACCGGTACAGAGAATGATTTTATGAATCAAGGCATGACGGCTAATTTTGTGTCGGCCATGCTTAACAAGGGGACAAAAAACCGCTCAAGACAAGACATCGAAGATGCGTTGAGTGAAATCAAGTCCTCGGTGTATTTCAGTGGTAGTAATGGAAAGGTGTTTGCCAACATCACTTCTACTAAAGAGCATTTGAAAGCTGCGCT
>JALRKI010000143.1 GCA_023254815.1 Flavobacteriaceae bacterium | reverse complement strand
TGCGCAGGGTTGTATGTAGATTTCAAAACGAATGTTCCCAATGCCTCACCAGGAAGCGAAATTTCCGTTGGTCTTGAAATCATTGCTCGCAACACGACTGATATTGTACTCGAAGGCGCGAGCATTAATGATATGGTATTGCCTAAGATTGTAAAGCAAAACCTCAAGAAAAATGAAGATGTATCGATAGACAACACCTTTTTCATCCCGCAAAATACCCCATACTCGGTTCCATATTGGTTGACCAAAACCGGAACTTTAGGATTGTATCGCGTTGACGACCAAGCCCAAATAGGTTTGCCTCAAACTCCGAGTTCTTTGAAAGGTCAAGTCAATTTGTCCATTTCAGGCGTCCCATTTAAACTGCAAACTGATGTGACCTATCATCACGCTTTGCCCGAGGCTGGAGAAATTTATCAACCCTTTGAAATAGTGCCTAAAGTAGATGTGGCCATAGACAGTAAGAGTTTTTTGTTTGCCGATTCAAATGCTCAGAACGTGAAACTTAAACTTACAGCTCACGATGATAATTGTTCTGGAGTTGCCGGAATTCGAGTGCCTGAAGGCTGGAAAATAACACCGACCATTTCAAATTTTGAACTCAAAACCAAAGGAGAATCTCTGACTTTGGATTTTGACTTAGTTCCTCCATCTGTTTCGTCAGAAGCCAACATAACTGCTTTTGCGACTATTGATGATCAATCATTTGAACATGAAATGGTACAAATCAACTACAGTCACATTCCAGTTCAAAGCGTTTTGAGGCCGAGCGTAGCCAAAGCTGTTCGCTTGGATATCAATACTGTACCCCTTAGAATAGCATTTATCGCTGGAGCAGGCGATGTGACCGTAGAAAGTTTGGCTCGAGTTGGACTTCATTCCGATGTGATTCAAGCCTCGGAGATCTCTTCCGAACTGTTGTCAAATTACGATGTTGTAATTACCGGAATTAGAGCTTACAACACAGTGGATGACCTTAAATTTAAGCAAAATGACTTGTTCGAATTTGTAAATAATGGGGGCACTATGTTGGTTCAATACAACGTGAATCGTGGTCTAGTGGTCGATCAATTGGCGCCAGTTCCCCTAGAATTGTCCAGAGACAGAATTACAGACGAATTTTCTCCGGTGGAAATATTGGATCCCTCGAGTCCCCTGATGACATTTCCCAATCAGCTGAGTTCCAAAGACTTTCAGGGATGGGTACAAGAACGAGGTTTGTATTTTCCAAGCCAATGGGACAGGTCATTTAAAGCCCTGCTGCGAATGAATGATCCGAATGAACCTCCAACCGATGGCAGCGTATTGGTTGCCAATTATGGAAAGGGACATTACATCTATACAGGTTTGAGTTTCTTCAGACAATTCCCCGAGTCAGTGCCCGGGGCTTATCGTTTTTTCGTCAACCTGATATCCATTGGAAAATTCAAGTAAGATGAAATTATCCCGACAGAGTCTTTGGTATCTTTTGGTTTTATTAGCCAACTTCGTTTACCTTATTATTTTTTACTTAATCTCTCGGCCATGGCACTAGTCGATTGGTTAGTTCTTGGAGGAACCTTACTTTTTATTGTTGTTTACGGCACTTGGCGCACCCGTGAAGCCAAATCCGTAAAGGACTACATTGGAGGTGGTCAACAAGCCAGCTGGTGGACTATTGGCCTTTCGGTCATGGCCACGCAAGCCAGTGCTATCACGTTTTTGTCCACTCCAGGACAAGCCTTTCACGACGGCATGGGATTCGTACAATTCTATTTCGGATTGCCCATTGCAATGGTCATCATTTGTGCAGTTTTTATTCCCATATATAGCCGTTTAAAGGTATTTACGGCTTATGAATTTCTCGAGAAAAGATTTGATCTTCGAGTCCGGAAATTAACGGCCTCACTTTTTTTAATTCAACGGGGGTTGTCAGCGGGAATCACCATTTTCGCCCCTTCAATTATCCTTTCCGCCGTTTTAGGATGGAATCTGACCATTTTGAACATTCTGATCGGCTGTTTGGTTATCATCTATACCGTTTCGGGTGGAACAAAAGCCGTGAACGTGACTCAAAAACAACAGATGGCCGTCATTTTTTCAGGAATGATTCTCGCTCTATTTTTCATTATTAGGGCATTGCCCGATTACATCAGTTTTTCTGATGCCATTGACATTGCTGGCGCTAATGGTAAAATGAAAGTCTTGAATTTTTCCTTTGACCTGAACAACCGCTATACCGTATGGACGGGATTGATTGGAGGGACCTTTCTTGCACTGTCCTACTTCGGAACAGACCAAAGTCAGGTACAAAGATATCTTTCTGGCAAATCGATTCAAGAAATGCGTTTGGGTCTGCTTTTTAATGGTCTGTTAAAAGTTCCGATGCAGTTCTTTATTCTCTTCGTCGGAGTGATGGTCTTTGTATTTTATCAGTTCAATCCAGCTCCGCTGCATTTTAACCCCTTGTCAGAAGAAATTATTCAAAGTACTCCTTACCAGTCTGACTTTGAGGCTTTAAACGAAAAATCGACTCAAAATTTTCAAAACCGCATCAGTCTCTACAAACAATTTGAGTCCTTACCTTCGGAAGATTTGAAAAATCGTATTGCCGAGAGCCAAAAAGTGGATTTGACAAACCGCGACACGGCCAGAGCACTATTGGAGCGCGCAGCAACTTCAAAAAACGTAAGTTTTGAAAGTAATGACAAGGATTATGTTTTCATCCATTTCATTCTCAATAATCTGCCCAAAGGATTAATTGGCTTGCTTTTAGCTGTAATACTATGTGCGGCCATGTCGTCAACAGCTAGCGAACTGAATGCCTTGGGTGCCACCACAGCCTTAGATTTGTACAACACCTCCTACCCTTCTAATTCCGATAAGAAATTAGTGAAGATAACAAAACTATTTACTATCGGTTGGGGTATTTTGGCAATTGGAGTGGCCTGTATGGCTTATTTGGCTGACAATTTGATTCAGTTGGTAAATATCATTGGTTCGATATTTTACGGCAATGTTTTAGGAATATTCCTGCTGGCATTTTTTATCAAACGAGTCAATCCCAAATCCGTATTGCTGGCAGCGGTTATAACTCAGGTTTTTGTGATTGTTGTGTTCTGCTTGGATTGGATGCCATACCTCTGGCTCAATCTTTTAGGCTGCGGCTTGGTGATGCTTTTCGCGCTTCTGATCGAAGCCATATTGAGGAAATTTAAGGCA
>JALRKI010000136.1 GCA_023254815.1 Flavobacteriaceae bacterium | reverse complement strand
ACACGAGAATCTTTCTTTACTTAATGACTCGATTAAATGCGCGGTAATTATTACTTTAGCGTTCAAATCTGCGGCACCATGATAGACAGTCCGAAACACGAGGGCATGCGCCATCGCTTGGTTGAGCAACTTCGCCAAAAGGGGATTGCAGACCAGGCTACTTTGTCTGCTATGGCTACAGTGCCTCGTCATTTATTTTTAGATTCTGGTTTTTTGGATCACGCCTATGAAGACAAGGCTTTTCCAATTGAGGCCGACCAAACCATTTCCCAACCCTATACGGTGGCTTTTCAAACGGCATTATTGAACTGCGGCGCGGGAAGTAAGGTTTTGGAAATAGGAACGGGTAGTGGCTATCAAACTGCGGTGCTTTGCCAAATGGGTATGGAGGTCTATTCTATTGAACGACAACAAACCCTTTTCAAAAAAACTGCCTTGTTTTTACCCAAACTTAACTATCATCCCAAGAGGCTCATCTTTGGCGATGGCTACAAAGGCTTCGTCGAAGCGGCCCCTTATCATGGTATTATCGTCACTGCAGGAGCTCCAGAAGTGCCTAAAGCCTTGTTGGCGCAATTGGCAATAGGTGGACGTTTGGTGATTCCTGTGGGAGTTGATCAACAAATCATGACCCTGTTTATCCGTACAGGTATCAAGAATTTTGACAAAAAAACCTTTGGGGAGTTTCGGTTTGTGCCGCTGCTGAAAGATAAGGCGTCTACGGCGTCTTAGAAATTTATACCGAAGAGAATGCTGTTTTTTTGTTGCCCGTTATAAAGACTTTGGACGTAGTCCACCCGCAGAAATTTCAGTTTTTTAAACCCTATGTTTTCCAATCCAATATTCCATTCTAAGTATGGTTTTTGGTTTGCAGCTTTCAGATAATGCAACCCACCTAAAACTTGCCAATTCAGCTTGGAAATTATGGGCAGTCGATTCATGATAAAGCCGTTAAAATGGTGTTCTAGGTGGAAACCAGCATAGCTTTTATTAGTACTCAACTTATAATACTCCAGCAGGTTGTAAGACTCGTCGGTGCTGTCTTGATTCAGCACAACAGTTTGGTTGCCATTAAAATGGTGGTAGTCGACAAAGGCTATTTGGTCTGAGTCAAAAAAGCGACCCGCGAAGCCATTGTAATTCAAATCACCCCATCGGCCTAGGTTCAATTCCTGGTTGATTTTACCTTGAATCTGTCCAAAATTGTAACCACTGATACTGGCACCAAATCCTTTTTTGGCCGAGAACAACAGGGTAGGATACTTACCATTGTTCACATTGTATTTGCTGTCGGGGTATTCCAAATAGTCTTGACCAAAAATCACTCTAAAATTCATGGCCAGGATAAAGAGTTTATGTTGCTGAAATAGGGCAGCATTATTGTTTTCAGGATCAAGAGGGTTGTTGCTGGTATAGCTTATTCTTGGCTGAGGAAACATCACATAATCTGTGGTGTTAAACAAAGACTTTCGGTCTTCATAAGTCAAGCCAATGCTACCATTCAATCCGTTTGACCATTCTTGGCCATAAACGACCCTGGCAAACGTGCGCTCGAAAAGTTTAAGATAATTCTTTTCAAATGCGGAGTAAATGTCATTCATAGTCTCCCCGATGGGATTGTTTCTATTGATTGAAACCGCTTCATTTCCCAGAGAAATATCTAAAAAGGGTCTATTGATGTCGTTGAATTTGTAATAAAACCTTGCTTTTGGTCTAAGTCGTTTATCGCTCAAGCCGAAATTGCCCACGGTACTGAAGCGCCAGTAACGCCGAAACTCGTCCAGTTGACGTGTGTAATATAAGTCTGGAGAAAGATGTATCCCCTGAACAGTATTGAAATGAACAGCTCGCAAGGGTCCAGAAAATCCCCAATTTTGTTTATCAAAAGAATTATTATGATTGTAACCGTTTAAAAACACGCCCAATTTGAAACGGTTATTTTTTTGGTCAACTGAATCCAAATAGGGTTTTGATTCTCTCAGTATTCTGATGCTGTCTTTGCGAACATAGTCTCTCGATTCAATCTCAGTCAAGGGTATCGGTCTGTTAGCCACCCAAAATAGACTGTCTTTTTTGTTAGCATCACGATCTACTCTTAAAATGCGATTGCCAAATTCAGATGAGGCAAAATTTGGGCTAAAATCATGATTGCTGTATACAGCCGAAAACCGACCACCACCTTTGAACCCAAATAAGCCAAAATCAAAGTCGAGCAATTGAGTCCTCAATATCCATTGATCCCTTTCTTGGTCAAAGGCGAAAGACTGGGAAATCGTTAATTCGTTGAGAGGAATAATCTGCACCTGACTGCCTCGAATCGTCAACTCGGCACTGTAAATGGCCCATTGGTCCTCTACGATGTAGATATGACCAGAAAAGGCCGCATCGTTCTCTCGCTTGGGGCTGACTTTAATTTTATTAATCAGATGACCGCGATCGTCATAAAAATCACCCTCGTACTTATAAGTATAAGTGCCAAAGGCCCCGTTGGCTAATGGCGAAAGAATGGATTGATTGATAGAAATATCGTTGCGGTATAAATTGAAATCAACATCCCTAGCCATGTTAAAGCTGAAGCCGCTATTGTTCCCGCTGACCTTAGAAGCTGTAATGTTCTCAATTAAATCGTCTGGTTGACGAAAAGAAAGTTTTGAAAAGGTCTCCGATAAATATAGAATTCCGCTTCGGGTGCTGTCAATGGCACCGTCTAAGTCGCCTACCTCTTGCCCCAATATTTTTTCAGGAACAGAATCCAGTGCAATCAACCCTCTTGAATAAAAGTCAGCGCGGTAGCTGCCTAGTCGTTCCAAATGAGATTTCCTTGCAGCTATTGCTTTTCTCATGATAGCATAGGCAGGATCTTCTGAGGATTTCAAAACAATCACCTCGTCGAGGGAAATGGCCTCGGGAATTAGTCTAACGACCAAGTCAGTGATTTGTTCTCTTGGTTCTAGAGTGCGTTTAAACGATTTAAACCCCAAACTTTGAAACACCAAAACACCGCCTTCCTTTGGACTACTTTCTAAATTAAAAACTCCATCCACATTGGAAGTGGTGCCAATGTAGGTATTCTCGATATAAATATTAACCCCAATAATAGGGGAGCCCTGTTCGTCTGTTACTTTACCGCTGACTTGCGCCAAACAAAACACCGGAAAGAGGAAAATGTAGAATAAATAGTGGTAGGCTTTTGCATTTTGGAGCATATTGTGTTATTTGAAATTCTTTTTAATTCTATCTAAATTTCGTTTGTTGTCTCGATCCTTGATGTTTTCACGTTTGTCATAAAGCTTTTTACCTTTGGCTAAAGCGATATCCAATTTGGCTCGTCCTTTTTCGTTGAGATACAAACGCAGTGGCACAATGGTAAAGCCAGAAGAAGAGACTTCCTTCTGCAACTTTTTCAGTTCTTTGCGATTGAGCAATAGCTTACGTGTAGCCTTTGGTTGGTGATTAAAGTGGGTGCCATGAGCATAGAGGTCGATGGACATGTTTACCACAAAAAGTTCTCCGCTTTCATTGAATTCGCAAAAACTATCGGCAATACGAGCCTTGCTCAAACGGATCGATTTGATTTCCGTTCCAGTAAGGACTATGCCCGCAGTATAATGGTCTAAGAGTTCAAACTCAAAGCGGGCCCGATTGTTCTTTATGTTAACAGTTTTTTGCACGCTTCAAAACTACAAAAATAAAGACGTCCGAAGACGCCTTTAAAATCCTATTAACATTTGATGCTATTAGTTTATTGCTGTCGGAAGACTAACCCATCCTCAAAGGCATCCAGCAACAATATGCTGTCTTCACTCACCTTGCCGGACAAAATGTCTTTACTCAATAAATTAAGAACCTCTTTTTGAATTACCCGCTTTACGGGACGTGCTCCATACTCTGGTTGATACCCTTTTTCGGCCAAATAGTTTTTAGCCTCGTCAGTGACATCAAAGGTTATGCCTTGTGCAGCCACAGTTTTACGGATCGCTTTCAGCTGCAAGTCAACAATGGCCAGGATGTCTTTATGACTCAATGGGGTGAACATGACCGTATCGTCAATGCGATTCAAGAACTCTGGCCTTATGGTTTGTTTGAGCAATCCTAACACATCAACTCGCGACAATTCTATTGCAGTTTCTATGTTTTTGGTGCTATCAAAGTGCTTTTGAATTAATTCACTGCCCAAATTCGAGGTCATGATGATGATGCTATTCTTGAAATCAGCCACACGACCCTTGTTGTCGGTCAATCGACCCTCATCCAACACCTGTAATAGTATATTAAAAGTATCGGGATGTGCCTTTTCAATTTCATCCAATAAAACAACTGAGTAAGGTTTGCGTCTCACTGCTTCTGTCAATTGACCTCCTTCGTCATAGCCCACATAGCCCGGAGGAGCTCCTACCAATCGGCTTACAGCATGGCGCTCTTGGTATTCGCTCATATCGATTCTAGTCATGGCGTTTTCGTCATCGAACAAGTAGGCAGCCAATGCCTTGGCAAGTTCAGTTTTACCTACTCCTGTTGTTCCCAAAAACAAGAAGGTACCAATGGGCTTCTGTGGATTTTGAAGTCCAGCCCGACTTCTCCTCACCGCATCACTGACGGCTGCAATGGCCTCGTCTTGACCAATAACTCTCTTGTGCAATTCATCTTCTAACATCAATAATTTGTCGCGTTCACTTTGAATCATTTTTGTTACGGGAATTCCAGTCCATTTGGCGACTACTT
>JALRKI010000104.1 GCA_023254815.1 Flavobacteriaceae bacterium | reverse complement strand
ATTTTTTACACAGGATTTGTAGATGATTTGATTGACATGAAAGCCCGGTTAAAATTTTTATTTCAAGTGGTTAGTGTAGCAATAGTCATGCTTCCCACCAATGGATTCATCAATCATTTTTTTGGCATATTTGGGTTGGGAGAAATTTCTTTTGCCTCGGCTATTCCCTTCACTTTTTTTGTTTATTTACTGGTTATCAATGCTTTTAACCTCATAGACGGTATTGATGGCTTGGCATCGAGTTTGGGAATAATAGGTAGTTTGTTTTTTGGGGTGTACTTTGCCTCAATAGCCAGGTATGATTTGGTCATTTTGAACTTTTCACTCTTGGGTGCCTTAGGAGGGTTTTTGATTTCTAATTTTTCAAAAACCAAGAAATTGTTTTTGGGTGATTCTGGCTCAATGGTGGTTGGGATTTGTATAGCGTTTCAATCTGTACAATTTTTGACACTCAATCCAATTTTTGAGGAATCTAGCCCAATGAGTCATGCTCCAGTTTATGTACTAAGTATTTTGGCCTATCCTCTCATCGATGTCATGAGGGTAATTATTTCTCGATTGTTAAGACATAAAAGCCCATTTTTACCCGATAGAAATCACATTCACCACAAACTCCTTGATCTTGGTTTTTCACATGTTAAAGCAACAGCTTTGATAGTTGCTTACACCGGTGTTTTGGTGCTTTTAACCTATTTTACTTCTGAACTGAACATACATTTGCATTTGATTGTTATGGCTGCAATTGCCATTAGTCTTGCATTAGTGCCAGTCAAAATTCATAAAGTTAGATTCAAATTAAAAAAGGAGGTTAAGTCCATAAAAGAAAAATCGGGTGTCTTGAAGGCCTCTTAGACTCTTAATTTTGTTGGTTGGGATTGTTTAACCGATATTTGTGAGTCAAAATAAATAAAGTTGAGAAATATTTTAATTACAGGAGGGGCTGGTTTTATTGGCGGTCATGTAGTTCGGTTGATGGTCCAAAAATATCCAGATTACCGCATCTACAATCTCGACAAACTGACCTATGCTGGCAATCTCGAAAATATTGCCGATGTCTCTGCTCTACCGAACTACCGTTTTCTGCATGGCGATATTTGCGATGTCGAATATGTGAATCGGATTTTCAACGAATATTCTTTTGAAGGTGTTATTCACCTCGCTGCCGAGTCGCATGTCGATCGGTCCATTTCTGATCCCCTTGCTTTTGCAAAAACCAACATTCTTGGTACCATTAATCTTTTGGATGCTTTCAAATCCCTATGGAAGGGTCAATGGGAAAACAAGCTTTTCTACCACATCAGCACCGATGAAGTTTATGGCAGTTTGGGAGAATCTGGACTATTTACTGAAGACACCCCATACGATCCCAATTCCCCTTATTCGGCTTCCAAAGCCAGTTCGGATCATTTTGTGAGAGCCTACGGAGAAACCTATGGCTTACCCTATATCATTTCTAATTGTTCTAACAATTATGGCCCTAACCAGTTTCCTGAAAAATTGATTCCTCTGTGCATTCACAATATTGAACAAAACGAACCCTTGCCAATATATGGCGACGGTCAATATACCAGAGATTGGTTATTTGTAATTGATCATGCGATGGCAATTGACCAAATTTTTCACAAAGGTGAGGTCGGTGAAACGTACAACGTTGGAGGACACAACGAATGGCAAAATATTGACTTGGTTAGGCTGATGTGTGAAATGATGGACAGAAAGTTGGGGCGCAAGCAAGGACATTCAGCTGCTTTGATTCATTTTGTAACGGACCGGCCTGGGCATGACAAACGTTATGCCATCGACGCTACAAAAATTGACAAAACTCTTGGTTGGAAGCCAATTTTGACTTTTGAAAAGGGCTTGGACCAAACTATCGATTGGTACCTCAACCATAAAGAATGGTTGACAAACGTTACCTCTGGGGCTTATCGCCAGTATTACAACAAACAATATCAGGCTCAATGAAAGGGATAGTATTAGCAGGAGGATCAGGCACAAGACTTTATCCCATTACTCGTGGCGTGTCTAAGCAATTGTTGCCCATACATGACAAGCCCATGATTTATTATCCCATTTCCGTCCTTTTGGAAGCAGGCATAACAGAGATATTAATTATTTCGACACCAGAGGATTTGCCCAATTTCAAAAAATTATTAGGAGATGGAACTGAGTTGGGGGTAACTTTCTCTTTTGCAGAACAACCCTCACCTGACGGATTGGCGCAAGCCTTCATTATAGGAGAACAATTCATCGGCACAGATGACGTTTGCTTGGTTCTGGGAGATAATATTTTTCATGGTGAAGGGTTGAAGGACCTCACTTTATTGGCCAAAGAAAGGGTTAACACTGCAAAAGAAGCTACAGTCTTCGGCTACTGGGTTTCAGACCCAGAGCGTTACGGAGTAGTATCATTTGACGACAACCAACAAGCGATTAGCATCGAAGAAAAGCCCAACAAACCAAAATCTAACTATGCCGTAGTAGGGTTATATTTTTATCCCAATAGTGTGATTGAAATAGCCAAAAATATCGAGCCTTCAGCTAGAGGTGAGCTCGAAATCACTACAGTTAACGAGGCCTATTTGAATAAAGGAAAACTCTATGTTCAAAAAATGGGCAGAGGGTTTGCATGGCTAGATACTGGAACCCATCGATCCCTTTTGGAGGCATCCAATTACATCCAAACTATTGAAAATCGCCAAGGCCTCAAAGTGGCTTGTCTGGAAGAGATTGCCTACCAACAAGGTTATATTGATGCCGACCAAATATTGAAATTAGCAGAGTCCATGAAAAAAACCGAATACGGTCAATACCTGATTCAATTAGTGAAAAAATGAAAACAATGGACACTAATTTTATTGGCCTCAAAATTCTTGAACCTATAGTTCATGGAGATGACAGAGGATATTTCACCGAAAGTTTTAAGGCGCTGCATTTTCCTGACCACACTTTCATTCAAGATAACGAGTCTAAATCGGCCAAGAATGTACTCAGAGGCTTGCATTTTCAACTCCCGCCTTATGCTCAAACCAAATTGATAAGAGTCATTTTTGGAGAAATTTTGGATGTGGTTGTTGATCTCAGACATGATTCTCCCACTTTTGGATTACCCTACAGCATTGTTTTGAATGACTCTAATAAACTTCAACTGCTGGTGCCAAAGGGATTTGCCCATGGATTTTTGGTATTAAGCGACAGCGCTGTAGTTAGCTATAAGGTTGATGCGCCTTACAGCCCAGAACACGATCGAGGTATTGTGTATAACGATCCTGTGTTAAATATAAAATGGAATAACCTAGAAAACGTCGTTCTTTCCCAAAAGGATAGCGCGTTGCCCTGTTTTGATCCAACGGCCTTTAGCGGAATTCACTGGTAAAACTTTTAGTTCATATCTTTACACCCTTAAATCAATATCTTCCATGACTGTTGGCATCACCTTTTCGACCTTTGATTTGTTCCATGCTGGGCATGTCAAAATGCTTGAAGAAGCTAAAACCCAATGCGACTATTTGATTGTTGGTCTCCAACTTGACCCCTCTATTGATCGCCCTGAAAAAAACAAACCTGTTCAAGCCATTGTTGAGCGCTATATTCAGCTCAAAGCTTGCAAATACATTGATGAAATTGTTCCCTATGTCACCGAACAAGATCTTGAGGACATTCTTCGAAGTTTCAAATTAGATGTAAGAATCATTGGAGAAGAGTATAAAGACAAAGATTTTACCGGACGTGCTTATTGTGAAGAAAAGGGAATTAAATTCTATTTCAACCGACGAGAACACCGATTTTCTTCATCTGGATTGCGACAAAATGTTGCCAATTCTGAAAGCAAACGTAAGTCAAAATAATCTCAATTGAACATCAAGGCAGGATTAGGCATCATCATTCAAGCGCGACAAGGAGCTCATAGGTTGCCAGGAAAAATGCTGAAACCATTTTATGGGGAAAAGGGTATTTTGGAACTCATTTTAGAAAAGATTTGCTGTCGATTTCCAAATGTTCCTGTTGTAGTTGCCACTACCACAAACCATCAGGACGACGTTATCCTCGAAATTTGTAACAGCCACAAGGTCATTTGTTTCAGAGGTTCGGAAACCAATGTACTGGATCGATTTATTCAGTCTGCAACCCTTCACCGACTGGATAATATAATCCGAATCTGTGCCGACAACCCTTTCATTGATTTAGATGGTGTGGCCTCTTTAATGGCTCTTTTTGAAAATAACAAGTTTGACTATGGTGCCTTTCAAACCAGTGATGGAAGGCCGACGATATTGTCGCATTACGGTTTTTGGGCTGAGGCGACAACTTTAGAGGCTTTGAGAAAAGTAGCCCAACACACACAAGAGCCATTTTATTTGGAGCATGTCACCAACTACATGTATCAAAATCCGCAGGAATTCGAATTATATTTTTTAAAAATTCCTTCAGAAATAGAAGCAGTAAAAAATATCCGTTTGACCGTGGACACCTTGGAAGACTTCTATTTAGCTCAGACTATCTTTAGAACCCAAAAAGAATTAGGCCACACTGATTTGAAAACTTTAATATCTTTAATATCTGAAAACAAGATGTGGCAGGGTCTGATGATGAAACAAATTGAACAAAACATTAAATAAATGAGCACATACGTCATTGGAGAAATTGGGCAAAATCACAACGGATCGGTTGACATTGCTAAGCTCATTGTTGATGTGGTTTCAAGACCGATTCATGACAATTTATTCAACAATGTTTTGCCGGTGATGGACGCGGTGAAAATGACCAAAAGAGATTTGAAACAAGAACTTTCCCAATCTCAAATGAATAAGCCTTATGAAAGCCCCCATTCCTTTGGAACCACCTACGGTGAGCACAGGGCCTTTCTTGAGCTCAACGATGAACAACATTTTGAGGTGTATCAATATGCCAAAAGCAAAGGGCTTGATTTTGTAGAAACGCTATGTGCTGTGGGATGCCTGAGTTTATTAAAACTCTTTACCCCTGACCGACTTAAAGTAGCTTCTCGAGATTTGACCAATTTGCCCTTGCTAGCTGCTATGGCAGAAACTAAAATTCCTTTGATAGTTTCAACCGGAATGGCGGGGAGAAAAGAGCTGGATGACGCCGTAGAGGTCATCACCAAATACCACAGTAATTTATCCATTCTGCACTGCGTATCGGAATATCCAACGCGCTATGAAAATGTCAATCTCAAGACCATCACCTATCTAAAAAAACACTTCCCTCAATTCACCATAGGATACTCCGATCATACTATTGGCATTGCTACGCCAATTGCTGCTATTGGCGTTGGAGCAGAAATTATCGAAAAGCACATTACTTTGGATCGTGGAATGAAAGGAACCGACCAAGCAGGTTCTTTAGCTATTGACGGAATTTACAGAATGATGCGGGACATCAGGAATTTGGATCGCTCTATGGGTAATGAAGACTTGTATGTTGAACCTTCAGTAATTGCAGCCCGAGAAAAGTTAGAACGCTCCGTTGCTTCAAAAACTATGCTATCGGCTGGCTCGACTATTAAGGAAACTGATTTGCATTTACTCAGTCCCGGCGATGGTATCAAATGGGCGGACAGGGCTCTTTTAATCGGGAAACAATTGAAGAAAGACCTGCCTCAAGATGAAATTATATACCCCCATCATGTCTCATAATTCAAAAATATTGCCAAAACTAGTCCTCACGGACATTGACGGAGTTTGGACCGATGGCGGGATGTATTATGACCAAACAGGAAATGAATGGAAAAAATTTAATACCAGCGATAGTGCAGGTGTTATGTTTCTAAAAACCTTAGGAATACCTGTGGGCATCATTACTGGAGAAGACACTGACATAGTTCTCAGGCGCGCTCAAAAACTCAATATAGACCTGCTGTTCATGGGAGTTAAGGATAAGCTCAGTGTAGCGACTCAGTTGTGCCAAGAATTGAAAATCGATTTAAAAGAAGTAGCCTATATTGGCGACGATATCAATGACATCGAATTATTGTCTGCCGTAGGGTTTTCAGCAGCACCGGCCAACGCTCCAGATTACATTAAAACACTCGTTGATTTGAAACTAACTGCGGCAGGTGGACAAGGTGCTTTTAGAGCCTTTGTCGAGCATATCATTGACCAGCACATTCCCATGGAGTCATTTATTAAGAAACATTTTTCTAGTAAATTTTGGCTCAATCAATAGTGTTGAAAAAAAAGAACTCACTCACCTCCATTAGTGATGTTTATACTTAGATTGGAATCCAGAAGTTACTAAATCCAATACGCTTTTCTATTTTTCGCTTTCTGCGTAGCAATTCAACTGTTTTAGGTAAATTGCAATTGAATTATTTATTTAAATAATCATTTTAGATTTTTCAGTTTATTTAATTAAGTAATTTTTGAAGAATTAATTCAATAAATTCTGTTCCATGAAAACTAAACACAACGTGGCATTTTGTTGGACTTTTGGTCTGATGACATTTTGGGTGAGTCTCAGTTTTGGACAGAATTTTAATGTGCTCTGTGACAAGGATAATATCATTTTTGGCATACCAAACACTAATGAATTCGTCGTGATTGATCACAATAACAATTACACCATTTTTCCGTCAAAAATATCACAACAATTGCCAGAAGATTTGAATATTAGTGATGATATTTTACAGTACCGAAATATCGTCAAATTAAATGGCAGCGTCTATCTCATTCACAATGGCGGTGGCGAAGTGATTGAATTTAAAGACCACGAATTCACAAGAATTGACAATTCCTTTTTGCATCACAATCAATACAGCTCTTTCCCATTTGGCTATAATGGTTCGTTATATTTATTTGCTGGAACTGGATTGTTTACGACAAAGAATTTGCTGATCAAATATGATTTTCCAACTGGTGAATGGTTTAAAGCAAATACCTCTGGGGATATTCCACCTCCTGGCAAATTTTATTTTGGATTGGTCATCGATACGCATTTTTATGTGTTTTTTGGTGATATATCAAGTGGGACTAATAGTGTGGATAATAAGATGGTCTGCAGACTTGATTTAACCACAATGAATTGGGAAAATATTGGAGAAATCTCCGATTTCGACTACTTAGTAAACAAAGGTGATAATTTATTAACAGATTACAAGTCCTTTGTTTCAGACAATAAACTCTACTTCATTATGTCGAATGAGTTTGTTGAGATTGACCTATTAAACAATGTTGTTCGCAGATTTCAAAATACTGAAGAATTACGCTCTCAAGTGCAGAACTACATTAATTTCTTAGGGTCAGATGAGCAATATCTGTATTTCCAAAGGTGCAATGCCATGAGGAATTTGGAAGATTTCAAAATTTTAAAGTCCGATTTTACGAAACTTCCTTTAGAAACCATGACCTTTTATGTGTCATCCTCGAAACGAATTTACAATGCTTTAGGAGTCATTTGGATTTCCATATTACTACTGGTGATTATTTTGATTTTAGCTGATGAGTTTTCGTTTGAAAATAAAATAACTATACAAACTAAATCAGGCCTGTTTACTTATCGCATTAAAACAATTAAAACGCTATCAGACGTAGAAAAAGTCATTCTATTGACCATGGCAGCAGAAAATCAAATCAGCTTTTCAAAAATAGAGGATCTATGTTCTGATAAAAACGACTCTCAGGATGTTCGTGTCAAAAAAAGGGAGAAAACAATAAAATTTATAGCAGCCAAACTCGATGGAATTTTTAACAATTCCGAACAGGCCAATTACTTCATAAGCAATTCTAATGCTGAGGACAAGAGAATAAAATCTCTTCAGCTAAATCTTTATTATTTTAAAATAAAATAGTCGATCCACTTATTTCCAATTATATTTTATTTAAGGTGAATTAAATAAGTTAGTTTTATAAAAAACTAATAGTGGAACCACTTATTTTCATTATCACCTCTGGAATCATTGCCAGATTTAGTGCTCCTTCAATTAGGTCATTGTTTTTTCAATTGAATATCACTGATCAACAGAGTTGGCGCAAAAAAAATTTTCAACCCGTACCGCTTGCTGGAGGAACGATGTTGTTTGTATTAGCCCCAATACTTTGTTCTATATTATCCTATATTTTTTCATTTGATGTTTTCAATTTTGATGTTTTTGTACTTTGGGCTTGTTCTTTTACAATCTATTTGTTAGGATTGCTAGATGATATTTTCAATGTTAGGGCAAGCATCAAGTTATTAGTTCAAATCATTGTTGCAACGATAATGATTATCGCCACAGACCTTCATCTTGATAATTTTCAAGGCCTATTCGGTCTTGGCCAATTACCTTTAAACCTGTCACTTTTATTAACTGGCTTGCTCTACCTGGTTTTTATAAATATGTTCAATCTAA
>JALRKI010000099.1 GCA_023254815.1 Flavobacteriaceae bacterium | reverse complement strand
GCATTCCTGCTAGAGAACTAGCACGTATGTACAGCCAAGTACACGAAGCAAAGATAAGCCAAAATATGAAAGCACAATTTCGTGCACTACAAAAAATTAAAAAAGCATTGCCTAAAAAAGATAAAGATTAAATCTTAGAATCACAGATTGAGACAGGAACGCCTTATATGTTGTATAAAGACGCTGCCAATTCCAAATCAAATCAGCAGAACTTGGGCACCATTCGGTCTTCCAACTTGTGCACTGAGATATTGGAATACACCTCTTCCGACGAGGTAGCAGTTTGCAACTTGGCGTCGATTGCTTTACCCATGTTTGTAAAGGATGGCGATTTTGATCATCAAGCGTTGTTCAAGATTACCAAAAGAGTGACCAAAAATCTCAACAGAGTAATCGACCGCAATTATTACCCCGTTAAGGAAGCAGAAAATTCGAACATGAGACACCGCCCCATTGGATTGGGTGTTCAAGGTCTGGCCGATACTTTTATTTTACTCAGAATGCCGTTTACCAGTCCCGAAGCCAAACAGCTTAATAAGGACATCTTCGAAACAATGTATTATGCGGCAGTAACAGCCTCTATGGAAGAGGCAAAAATAGATGGCCCCTATCAGTCATACGAAGGATCTCCTATCAGCAAAGGTGTTTTTCAACACAATCTGTGGGGAGTTGACGAGTCTAGTCTCAGCGGTAACTGGGACTGGGAGGCTTTACGCCAAAAAGTAGCCAAGCATGGGGTACGCAACTCCTTGTTAGTAGCGCCTATGCCAACAGCGAGCACTTCACAAATATTAGGTAACAACGAATGCTTTGAGCCTTATACTTCCAATATCTATACACGACGTGTTCTTTCGGGAGAATTCATTGTGGTGAATACTCATTTGTTGAATGACTTGGTGGAACTTGGAATTTGGAACGACCAACTCAAACAAGACATCATGCGAGCCAATGGTTCTATCCAGCACTTGAGCTCTATACCAGCTGACATTCGAGAGCTGTATAAGACGGTTTGGGAAATGAGCATGAAGGACATCATTGACATGGCTCGTGATCGCGGCTATTTCATTGACCAGTCGCAATCCCTCAATTTGTTTATGGAAGGAGCCACAATGGCTAAACTAACTTCCATGCATTTTTATGCCTGGCAGAACGGTTTGAAGACTGGAATGTATTATTTGAGAACGAAAAGTGCAGTCGATGCCATTAAGTTTACTTTAAAGCAGGAAAGTGTAAATGCCCCAGAACCAGCTTCTATTGAAACTGAAGTAATAGATGAAGTAGAAATGTTATCTCAAAAACAACTCCAGGCCGAAAAGGCTGCGGAGACCTTCACACAGGCCAAGGTTAAATCAAAAGTTGAAGTTGATCCCATTTCTCCCGAAGAAATGAAAGCGCTCATAGAGCAAGCCAAGAGCGGAGAAGGTGACGATTGCTTGATGTGCGGCTCCTAAATGGGCCGACTTAAACCTTTAGATGATATTGAATTGTTGATAAGTTTTTCGTTTCTAAAATTTATTTATCCACTTATAGGTATTTGAAATACACTTATATCAGATTATTGCACCATTTATAATATAAAAATTATTTAACCATCGTATGAGGTGACATTTGTTCCGTAAAATAAATACGCCTCAATGTCAAATTTTATACCTCAAAACCTTCAAAGGCCCATTCTTGTCCTTTCGGTTTTAACCCTTTTCGGAGGGACGGCCTTCGCCCAGCATTCTAATTTAGCGACTACTCCCTCTTCAACAAAAAGTATTGTTGGAGTATTGAGTGACTATTCACTTTCTAACGGAGGAAATGCTTTTATTAATGACGGTGATTTATATCTCAATAAGAATTTCTTAAATAACGGAGATCACAACTTTACTATAGGGACTTCCCTTAGTTATATGAATTTTGTTGGAACAAGCCAACAGATTGTTCAAGGAACAGGTTTTACCAACGTATTCGATTTGAAGATCGATAACCCAACAGTTTCTGACGCCATCGAGTTAGACCAAAACATCACTGTCAATGGTGAAGCTGATTTTACCGACGGTATCGTTGGAGCCGATGACGCCATTAACGGACTGATGATATTTGCTCAAAATGCCAAGGCTATAAATATGTCTGATCAGAGCTATGTTGATGGACGCGTTCAAAAAGTTGGCAATACTGCTTTTGATTTTCCAATCGGTGACAGCGACGGGACTTTGTTCAAATACAGAAGAGCCAGCATAGGAGCACCGACTGACCCTGCCGATGCATTTACTGCAAGATATTTTTTAGAAAATTCCAATGCGATGTATGATCATGGCAGCCGGGATTTTGATGTCACTCTCATCGATGACGCAGAATATTGGGTCATTACTCGTGATGTGGGTACTTCGAATCCTACGGTTACCCTGACATTGGATGATGAGACGACTCCAGCAAATATCTCTGCTACTCCAAACGCCGTTACGATAGTGCGTTGGAACGGTACCCTTTGGGTCAATGAGGGAGGGATTTACAATCCAAGCACAAAAGAAATTGCAACCACTCCATCGGACTATGGGGTTTTTACCCTCGGTCATAAATTGGACACGACCACTCAATCCGATGTGTTTAATGTCATTACCCTAAAAGAAGACGGGCTCAATGACTCTTGGGTCATTCCCATCTTGGATTTGAATGCCGACAATGAAGTAAAACTTTACAATCGTTGGGGAGTACTGGTATTTCAACAAGAAGATTATGTAAACAACAGTGCTAACGCATTTACTGGATATTCGGATGGCCGAGCCACCCTATCTCGTAAAGAAAAGCTGCCTACAGGGACTTACTATTACAGCATACAATATCTAGATAGTAATAATGTATCCCAAGAAAAAGGGGGATGGTTGTACATCATCAATAACACTAATAATAAATAAAACTTGATGTTATTCTAAATAACCTATTGAAAATGAGTACTATGACTTACAAAATAAAGTATTTAATTTTGGCTTTTGCGTTGCTAACTTCATTCGGTTGGGCACAGCAAAATGCTCAGTACACGCAATATATGTATAACACAGGGGTTATTAATCCTGGTTATTCTGGATCAAGTGGAACTGCAAGTTTGAGTGGATTACACCGCTCCCAATGGGTTGGTGTTGAAGGTGCACCAAGCACACAGACTTTTAATTTTGACACCAGCTTCTTCAATAAAAATACAGGTTTGGGTGTTGCGGTAGTTAATGACGCCGCTGGACCAGCCAAGCAAACTGGAATTGCCGTCAACTATGCATATCGAATAGACGTATCAAGGAATTTTGCCCTTTCTTTAGGAATCAGCGGAAGTTATGATTTTTTGAATGTCGATGTTTCAAAATTGACTCCCGCTCAATCTGAAAACCTCGCTGCCATCAACGAATCTAATCCAAACGTGGGAGTGGGAGCGTTTTTGTATTCAGAAAATGTCTATTTCGGTCTTTCTGCTCCAAGATTGCTCAAATCCACCTACTACGATTCTGTGAATGTAACTTCTTTGGACGTTCTGCCGCATTTTTATTTCATTGGGGGGATTGTTTTCGATCTCAGTAACAATGTCAAATTTAAACCTGCTTTTTTGGCCAAGGCTGTTTCGGGAGCGCCTATCGCTGCCGATTTGTCGGCAAATTTTCTCTTCAACGATAAGCTCACCTTAGGAGCTGCCTATCGTTGGGACGCTGCTGCCAGTTTTTTGGCAGGATTCCAAATAACCGACAATATTTTAGTAGGCTATGCCTATGACAAAGATATTACCGGATTTGGCGCCGTGAACAACGGTTCCCATGAGGTATTTTTAAAATTCAATTTTAATAGAAATTGTGCGAATTGTGTCATTCGCAATACCCGATTTTTTTAAACGGTATATTTTTGAAATCTTTTGTCTTTATTTTATTCGGATTGAATTGGGGACTGGTCTCTCCTTCCTTCAGTCAGGATGTTTCTCAAAGTGGAGTAGATCAGACTCCTGTTAGTTTTGCTATGTTCAAAAAGGCCTTTGATAATGGCCATAAAACATTTAAAAATTTGTCGGTCAACCTCAATTTGGCGCGAGATTATTACATGTTTTCGGACTATAGGTCAGCTATACATCACTATTCA
>JALRKI010000096.1 GCA_023254815.1 Flavobacteriaceae bacterium | reverse complement strand
CAAATCAATGAACTGCTTTTCAAATTAATCCTCTGGGAACTCAAACAAGTCGCCGAGCAAAAAAATCTATCCGCTAGTTTTTTTGAAGAAAAGCTATCTAGAGCGAGTCGATATTTTGACATGTTGACCACTTCTTTCACTATCATGAAGGACGGCATGGATCCAAATCAATACGAACAATTCAGACATACTTTGACTCCAGCCAGCGGATTTCAAAGTGTCCAATACCGATACATCGAATTGGCTTCAACCGAGTTGATCAACTTGATTGATTTGCGATTTAGACATACTATTGACCGCAACACCCCTTATGAGTATGCTTTTGAGCACATGTATTGGCAGGCCGCAGGAAAGGACTATAAAACGGGCAAAAAAAGTATTTTACTCAAAAATTTCGAGGACAGATATAAAGAAGAATTGCTCGAACGCATGAGTATTTATAACACTAAAAACCTTTGGACACGATATAAATCCTTGCCTGAGGCAGACCAACAAAACAAGGCCTTAGTCAATGCGATGAGGCACTACGATCGCACCGTAAACATCACTTGGGTTATGGCACATTACAATACGGCAAAGTTCTATATTGAGGGTGATGGCCATGCTGGAGAGGCCACTGGAGGAAGCGATTGGAAAAAATATATGCATCCAAAATACCAAAAACGGATTTTTTTTCCTCAACTTTGGACTGATAATGAAATTGAAAACTGGGGCTTAGATGTTTAACAATTTTCCAAAAAAATATGCAGTCATTTTGGCTGTCCTAGGCATATTTGTGGTTGTTTTGACCTTGTCCTTATCTACTACTTCTGAAGAATACGAGGTTTATGAAGAGATAGAAAATGCCAAATTGACTCCGCAATATGAATTTGGATTTAACATCAACGCCTACAACGTAGTACACGATACCGTGAAAAGTGGGGACAGCTTTGGTACCATTTTGGAGCGATACAAAATGAGCTACCCCGAAATTCTTAATATTGTAAATAAAACAAAAGGCACTTTTGACCTTGGCCGGTTGGTGGTTGGAAAACCTTTCACTTTACTTCGAACTGACGATTCGCTTCAAGAACCGCAATGTTTCATCTATCAGCCCAACAAGTTGGAATATGTGGTGATCCAATTGGATGACGAAAACGATCCTTATGTCGAGCAAAGACCAGTAAGGATTGAAACCAAAATTGCTTCGGGGACTATCAATAGTAGTTTGTCCGAAACTATGGATGGACTTGGATTGCCTTATCAATTGATCAATGATATGTCCGATATTTACGCCTGGACTATTGACTTTTTTAGATTGCAGGAGGGAGACCAATTCAAAATTATTTACGATCAAAGGATCATAGATGACTCGGTATATGGGGGCATCGATCGCATTCAAGCAGCCTTATTTAAGCATCGTGGACGAGATTTTTACGCCTTCAATTACGACGGAGTCCCTCGATCGGAGTACAGTACAACCTATTTCGACGAAAGCGCTATGAGCTTACAGCGTGCCTTCTTGAAGTCCCCAGTTCAATTCAGTCGAATTTCCTCACGATATAATTTGAATAGAAGAATAGCCTTTTATGGCAATAAGGTCCGTCCTCACAAAGGGACCGATTTTGCTGCACCTATCGGTTCAGAAATTTTGGCAACTGCTGACGGGGTAGTGGAAAAGTCTAGCTATACAAGTGCCAATGGAAATTATGTCAAAATTAAACACAATAGAACCTACAGCACCCAATACCTTCATATGAAGACCAGAAATGTCAAAGAAGGTCAGTCGGTGAGGCAAGGTCAAGTGATTGGTTATGTAGGAATGACGGGAAATACCAGTGGACCGCACGTGTGCTACCGATTTTGGAAAAATGGTATTCAAGTAGATCCTTTTAAAGAAAAACTGCCTCTATCTAAACAAGTTCCTGACCGCCTATTGGAGGAATATAAGGCTTTTATTGCTCCCCTGAAAAAACGATTGGACAGCATGCCAATGCCGACAGAAAAATCTAATTCATTGGCATCAAATACTAAATAATTATGTCATTATACAATATTGATCCTAGCCTAACTTCAAGTTGGAGGGCGCTCGAGTCGCATGCCGCCGAAATGAGTAGTTTCGACTTGAAATCAGATTTTATACAAAATCCTTCTCGAGCAAAAGCTTTCTCTCTTGAATGGGATGGAATGTTTTTGGATTACTCAAAAAATTTGATCAACGAGAAGACCAAGAGTTTGCTGCTTGGACTTCTAGATGAGGTCAAACTCAAGGAGGCCATTGAAGCTCAATTTTCAGGAGAAATCATTAACAGAACCGAGGGAAGAGCAGTTTTACATACTGCCTTAAGAACAGACTCAAAAGATGAAATTCTAGTTGATGGCCAAAACATTCTTCCCGAAATTGAAGGGGTAAAAGCAAAAATAAAAAGTTTTACGGACGGTGTAATCTCAGGTCAGACTGCAGGTTTCACCGGTAAGGCGTTTACCGATGTTGTCAACATTGGAATTGGCGGGTCTGATTTGGGTCCTTCAATGGTCGTCGATGCGCTAGGGTTTTATCGCAACCACCTTAGGGTGCATTTTATCTCGAATGTTGACGGAGATCATGTTTTCCAAACCCTGAAAGACCTCAATCCAGAAACTACTTTGTTTGTCGTTGTATCAAAGACGTTTACGACACAAGAAACTTTGACCAATGCCACAACATCGCGACAATGGTTTTTGAAGTCTGCTCCAAAGGAGGCAGTATCAAAACACTTTGTGGCCGTCTCGACTAATATTGAAAAGGTAACCAGCTTTGGGATAGAAGAGAATAACATTTTCCCAATGAACGATTGGGTTGGAGGCAGGTTTTCTCTGTGGAGTGCTGTTGGATTAAGTATTGCTTTGGCTGTCGGATACGATCATTTTCAATCTCTTCTGGAGGGAGCAGGGGCCATGGATAAACATTTTAGAACAACCCCTTTTGACAGCAACATGCCGGCTATATTGGCCTGTTTGAGTACTTGGTACATCAACTTTCACGACGTGCAAACGGAGGGCGTGATACCCTATTCTCAATACCTCAATCAATTTGCGACTTATTTACAGCAGGCCGTCATGGAAAGCAACGGTAAATATATCGACCGCAACGGTAAAGAGGTGACTTATCGTACCTCGTCGGTGGTTTGGGGAGAGCCAGGGACCAATGCTCAGCATGCGTTTTTTCAACTCCTCCATCAAGGAACAACTTTGATTCCTTGCGATTTTATTGGGTTTAAGGAAAGTTTGTATCAAAATCAAGAACATCAGGACAAGCTCATAGCCAATTTTTTTGCCCAAACTGAAGCTTTGATGGTGGGTAAAACTAAGGAACAAGTCTTAGGACATAAGGCAGGAATTGCGGACGCTCAAGATTCTACTGTGCCCTTCAAGGTGTTTCAAGGCAATCGACCAACCAATACCTTACTGATAGACAGGCTGAGTCCAAGATCCTTGGGGCAACTCATAGCCCTTTATGAACACAAAATCTTTGTTCAAGGGGTGATTTGGAACATTTACAGTTATGATCAGTTTGGAGTAGAACTTGGAAAGCAATTGGCCACAAGCATATTGTCTGATTTTGAAAATCCAGAATCTTCAGTTCACGACGCCTCTACCCTCCAACTGATGAAGTTCTACAAGGACTAATCGTTATTTTTTTGAGGTCCATTTGCCATTAACTCGGATCCAACTCCCTTAATGCAGGCTGTGCTAATATTACTCGTAGCCTTGAGATCATTGAGTTATTAATATTGAGCAAAATTCTTATTAGAT
>JALRKI010000058.1 GCA_023254815.1 Flavobacteriaceae bacterium | reverse complement strand
CTTGGTTTCCAAATACAAACATCTCCACAAACCCAAGCCAAAGCAGTGTTCCAGGCCCAAACGGCTACTGGAAAATTGAAAGCCGAAATTATTCCAACCACACCCAAAGGATGATATTGTTCATACATGCGATGTCCTGGTCTTTCGCTATGCATTGTAAGCCCATGTAACTGACGAGACAACCCAACCGCAAAATCGCAGATGTCGATCATTTCTTGAACTTCTCCAAGGCCTTCTTGAAGTGATTTCCCCATTTCATAGGAAACCAATTGACCCAAAGGCAATTTTAATTCTCTCAGTTTATTTCCAAAGAGACGAACAATTTCACCGCGCAAAGGTGCGGGCATTTGTCTCCAAACAGGAAAAGCTTTTAAGGCAGCCTGCATTGCTTTTTCGTAATCCGATGAGTTGGCTCCTATGACAGACGCAATGCGTTTTCCATCGACTGGGGAGTAACTGTCAAAGGAAATTCCTGAAGCAAACCAATTTTGTCCAGTTGAACAACCCGCATTCTGATCCTTAAGCCGAAGTTCATTCAGCAAGTTGGCTATATTCAAAGATGAAGATGACATTATATGAGTTTTAATTTGACTGCGAAACTAAATAAAATCGGGCAATTGAGTCACGATTACCAGGACTTATATGGGTGATTAACCAATTGAGAGTTATAATATTTTATTTGTCCCGTGACTTCTTGTCCAAGCCAGTCGGGCTTCTCAAAATGATCAAGCTCTTCGGTCAACTCAATTTCTGCGACAATAAGTCCGTCATTTTCGCCTTTGAATTCATCGACCTCATAAATGACCGAATCAAAAGGAATCTCATACCTGATTTTTTCCAAAAGTGGAGGCTCGCAGAGCAAGAGTAATTCTTCGGCTTCACGGACAGGAATCTCCTTCTCCCACTCATAACGTGACACCCCCGAATCCGAAGACAATCCCTTAACTGTAATAAAACCAGTATCGCCAATGATTCTAATGCGGACAGTGCGCTCAGGATGGGTATTTAAAAACCCTTGAACAATTTGAAATTGATTGGTCGCTTTCAGTTTAAATACGTCAGAGGTAACCAAAAACTTACGTTCAACTTCTGTCATGGGTCTTGTGATTTATATCCTTCCCGCTTTTTTCATTATTTCGTCAGATATCTCAGAAACGCGCAAGGTGTTGACCATTCCCTTTGCTTTGATTGGCATGGCCGCCAAACTGATTAACATGTCACCTTCATCCAAATAGCCTGCCTTACAAGCCAACATATTCAAATCCTCAACCGTTTCGTCGGTACTGACAAATTTTTCATAAAAAAAGACTTCGACGCCCCAAAGCAAGCTCAGTCGGTTAAGAATACGCCGATTGGAAGAAAACACTAAAATATGAGCGTGAGGACGCCATGCGGAAATTTGAAAGGCAGTATACCCACTGTTAGTCAAAGTAGAAATTGCTTTTGCGTCAATTTCATTCGCCATTGTTGCCGCATGATAACAAATCGATTTTGTGATGTATCGATTGGTTCTAATTTGTGGTGCATGTCGAGGAACTTGAATCAGTTCAGAGTGTTCGACGCTTTTTAATATTTCGCTCATTTTTTGAATCACTTGAACTGGATATTTTCCAACCGAAGTTTCTCCTGAGAGCATCACGGCGTCGGCTCCATCCATAACGGAGTTGGCCACATCATTGACTTCTGCCCGTGTGGGGGTAAGGCTGTCTATCATGGTTTCCATCATTTGAGTAGCAATAATGATTGGAATTCGCGCCCTTTTAGCTCTGTGAACCAGTTGCTTTTGGATGAGTGGAACTTCTGCTGCCGGCATTTCCACACCCAAATCTCCTCTTGCCACCATCATCCCATCGCAATGGGCTACGATTTTATCAATGTTGATCAAGGCCTCTGGCTTCTCAATCTTAGCAATGATTGGTATTTTGACTTCTGACTTTTCCTGAATGATGGCTTGCAATTCCTTCAAGTCATCTTCATTTCTGACAAAAGAAAGGGCGATCCAATCCACTTGTTGCTCAATGGCAAAATCGGCATCTTTCAAATCCTTTGGGGTAAGAGCAGGTAGTGAAATTTTAGTATTTGGTAGGTTTACTCCTTTATTTGATTTCAAAGGCCCACCTTGAATAACTACGGCCTGAACTAGTGACTTCCCATCGGTTGACACCACTTCAAAAATCAGTTTACCATCATCCAACAGTATACGTTCTCCAGGTTTAACATCGGAGGGAAATTGAGGGTAATTCATGTAGGCTTTATTTTTATTGCCTACAAATTTCTCCCCTGTTTGAAAGGTAATAGTGTCCCCAGGTTGCACCACTACATCTTCTTCCATAATGCCTACTCTGAGTTTCGGACCTTGCAAATCGGCAAGAATTGCAGTATGGTAATCAAACTCTTGGTTCAATTCTCGAATAATATTGATGCGCTCTTTGACGTCTTCATAATCGGCATGTGAAAAATTAATTCGAAAAACATTTACCCCAGCGTCAATCATTGCTTTGATGGTTTCCTTGCTGCTCGAAGCGGGTCCTAGAGTCGCAACTATTTTAGTCTTTTTACGGTTATGAGTCATTAACAAAAAATTAAATTCATTTTACTTTTAATAGGCTTGCTTTCAACTAAATATGCTGTAATGACTTGGGGCAAATCCATTAACTGAGCAACCAATTTTGAAATATCTATTCCAGTTCCTTCATCTTCTACAGTTAAAAAATAATTGACCTTTTCATACTCAGGAATCAAATGGATCAACTGAGTAACTGGTGTTTCATTGGTGAACAAACTTTCGGAGTCTTCAATAAAGGTCTCCAGCTGAAATTTATTGGACACTAAGTTCCACTTGCAAAACTGTTTTTCGTCGTGCCAGGTAAACCAGCTAAACGCAGCTGGGGAATCATTAAAACACAAATCATTGTCTGTTCGAGACAAATTTAACTGCAAAACTCTATTAATCGCATAGCACAACCTGAAATCTTCTGAATCAGTGTGAATTGCAACAATTTGGCTGTCTAATTGCCCAAAATCTTCATCAAGAATGGAGTGTTTAATCATGCTCTCAATTGTTGTTGCTAAGATAGATTATTCCCTATCATTAAAGTAATTTGTACTTGGTTTAGTTGTAGTTTTGACAAACCCCAAGTCTCAAGAGTTCAAGAATTGATGTTGTTCTTTAAAGCATAATAGGCTCGTCTGGCCGATTTCTCTTCTGCTTTCTTTTTAGAAGTTTCTCTTGCTTTAGCTTTAAGTTTGCCGTCTAAAAATAGTTTAGCAGAAAAATGTTTAACGGGGTCGTTCCCGGAGTCCTCCTCAGAGACGAATTCAAAATGAATTCTTTTTTTTTGACACCACTCCACTAACAGTCCCTTGTAACTCAGCACCTTGCTTTCCAATTTTGAGATGTCCACATGGGGGTTAATAACGCGCTGGAAAATAAAATTCTCGCAAGTAGAATACCCCTTATCAAGATATATGGCTCCAACCAGGGCTTCAAACAAATTGCCATAGACGTTTTCGCCAAATTGGCTAGAAGGATCTTCTGTACGAAGAAATTGTTGTAAGTTGAGTTCCTTACCCAGCTCATTGAGGTGAGCTCGACTTACTATTTTGGATCGCATTTCGGTAAGGTAGCCTTCATTACCTTCGGGTACTTTGTGGTACAGAAAGTTTGCGACAATCATTCCCAATACAGCGTCCCCCAAAAACTCCAAACGCTCGTAGTTTTGTGGATGACCTTCAGCATTGGTTTTGTGTTCTGATTTGTGCAAAAAAGCCAATTCATAATGCACAGGAGATCCAATTTTAAATCCAAGTATGGTCTCAAGTTTAGAAGAAATGATCGGGCTATAACCGGATTTTGAGCGCTTGAAAAAATTCTTCAATCCGCTCATTAACTTATTCGAATTTTTTGAAAACTACACAGGCGTTGTGTCCTCCAAACCCAAAAGTATTACTCATGGCTATGTTGACCTCTCTTTTTTGAGCTTTATTGAGAGTTAAATTCAACTCTGGGTTGATGTTTTCGTCTTGAGTACTGTGATTTATAGTGGGTGGAACAATTCCTTTTGTGATAGAAAATATAGAAGCAATCGCCTCAACTGCGCCTGCTGCACCAAGAAGGTGACCAGTCATTGATTTGGTAGAATTGATGTTGATGTTTTTTGCATGACTGCCAAACACATCTGTAATGGCTTTTAATTCAGCTACATCACCCAAGGG
>JALRKI010000047.1 GCA_023254815.1 Flavobacteriaceae bacterium | reverse complement strand
ATCTAATATATCTTCATTGCCAGCAGCTTTAGCAATATCAATAACTTTATTAACGACTAAATCATTTGCAACTTTAGGGTCTAAATCTAATGCTATGAGCTCATCTAATTCTTCTTGAATTGATTGAGCCATAAATAAGGGCGACCTTAGGACCTTTGGAAAGCTCATGTTCAAAGCCCACGAGGGATTAAAGAACAATTATAGAGTAAGTTGCGCAGAGCTCGATTTCTTTATTGATATGGCCCGATCAGATGACGATGTTATTGGCGCTAGGATGATGGGTGGGGGCTTTGGTGGATGTACCATTAACATCGTAAAAGCCGAGGCGATTCACAGAGTTGAAAAGGAGTTTTCTAGGCGCTATTTAGAACAATTTGGAAGGCAATGCGACATCCAAAAAGTGATATTGTCACATGGGGCTACAATTGTCAAAAAGACCACAGAATGAAAAAATCCTTCAGCCTACAGTCAAGCTCTCACAAGCGGTTGAATATTTTAACCAATGAATGGGTGCTGGTATCGCCCCATCGCATGACAAGACCGTGGCAAGGTCAATCGGAACAGCCATCAAAAAGGGAGATTGTCAAATACGATCCGACTTGCTATTTATGTCCTGGGAATGTACGAATTAACGGTAATAAAAATCCCAGCTATTCTGGAGTCCATGTTTTTGACAATGATTTTGCAGCGCTTCAGTCGTCCGTCGACACGGCATTGTGGAAGGATGGATTGCTTCATGCCACAGGAGAATCGGGAATTTGTAGAGTAGTTTGTTTTAGTCCTGACCATTCAAAAACCATGTCGCAACTATCCGTAGAGGAAATCTCGAAAATCGTTGGGGTTTGGATGGATCAATATGCCGATTTATCCCAGAAAAAAGCCATTCATTACGTTCAAATTTTTGAAAATAAAGGAGAAATGATGGGTTGCAGCAATCCCCACCCTCATGGACAAATTTGGAGCCAATCTTCAGTGCCAAACGAAGTGTTGAAAATTGACCAACAACAACTCAACTATTTTAGATTGAACAGAAAGTCTCTGTTGTTACAATATGTAGAGGAAGAAATGCAGCACCAGGACAGGATGGTTTATGAAAACGATAACTTTGTAATTGTCATCCCATTTTGGGCTGTTTGGCCTTACCAAACCATGATAGTACCTAAGCAGCATCAGAATAACATTGGTCAAATGTCGATAATACAAAAAAACCATTTTGCTGACGCTTTGTCTGTTTTGACAAAATTATATGATCAACTGTTTGACTGTGAATTCCCATATTCAAGTGGGATACATCAGGCTCCTACAACGGATGCCGATCACAGTCATTGGCATTGGCACATGAATTTTTACCCGCCTTTATTGAGAAGTGCAACTGTTAAAAAATTCATGGTAGGCTATGAAATGTTTGCCTCACCTCAACGGGATTTAACTCCCGAAGTGGCGGCTGAGAATTTGAGACGTTTGCTCTAACAAATTATATGGTTCCTATGTTAAGATTTTCGAAGACATCACTCTGGATATACCTACTTACGACCATTGTTGTCGTTTTTTTTGAAAAGTCTATGGCGCAACAATCCGATGTTTACATTGACGATGTCGGCGTCATGCGGTTTGAATCTGATCAGTCAGAAGTGAAGGGCTTTGGTGTCAACTATACTGTTCCATTTGCCCATGCCTATCGCTCTGCTCAAAGAATGGGAATAGATGTAAAGCAGGCTATTGATGCGGACGTTTACCATTTTAAGAGATTGGGATTTGATTTGTTTAGAGTCCATGTTTGGGACACTCAAATCAGTGACGTGAAAGGACATCTTTTGGAAAATGAATACCTCGATACATTTGACTATTTGATTGCTCAACTCAAAAGGCACGGATTCAACTATGTCATTACCCCAATTGCCTATTGGGGCAATGGCTGGCCTGAGCCCGACACTCCGAGTCCTGGTTTTTCAAGTTTTTATGGCAAGGATAAATGTCTTACCGACCCCCACGCCATTGAAGCTCAAGCCACCTATTTGTTTGAATTTTTGAATCATGTCAACCCTTATACCAACTTTAGTTTCGCTCAGGATCCTAATACGTTAGCGTTCGAAGTCAGTAATGAGCCACACCACAGGGGAGAGGCTAAACAAGTAAAGACCTTTGTTCAAAAAATGATTTCATCCATGCGCAAAACGGGCACCTCAAAACCCATTTTTTATAATATGAGTCATGGGGTACATTTTGCTCAAGACTATTTTGATGGCGGTGCCGAAGGTGGAACTTTTCAATGGTATCCGACCGGATTAGGCTATCAAAGCGAATTGCCCGGAAACGTGTTACCAAACGTCAATGACTACCATATTCCCTTTGATGAGGTTATCAAAAGAAATAAAGGAGCCAAGCTGGTTTACGAGTTTGACCTTGCCGATGTTGGGAGGTCTTATCCATATCCTGCTTTGGCGAGAAGTTTTCGCACCGCTGGTATTCAGATTGCGACACATTTTGCTTACGATCCTACTTTTCTGGCACCTTATAATACCGAGTATAATACCCATTATATGAATTTGGTTTATACCCCGCAAAAAGCTTTGTCACTCAAAATATGTGCAGAAATTTTTCGAGAGGTTGACCTGTATTCGGATTTTGGCACTTATCCTGAAAACACAAAGTTTGGACACACCACTGTAGATTACCAAACCGATTT
>JALRKI010000040.1 GCA_023254815.1 Flavobacteriaceae bacterium | reverse complement strand
GTTTTGAATTTTGGTTGGCGGAGGCCCAATTTTCAGACCAAGAGGGAAAATAACCAACGACAACTGGCTGGTTGGATTGAGCACGGTTGGAGGATAGGCTCAAAAGACAGAACACTAAAACAAACAGTTTAACTAATTTCATTGATTGGGTTATTAAATAGAAGTATGGAAATTAATACCCAAGATAAGTGCGTCTTTGGATGCTCTATTAAAAAGGAAAAATACTTGGCTTTTAGGTCATTCATAACAAAACGCAGACTTGGGATCTGAAAGTACAAATGTACTGAAATTTCAGAATAAGATGTTTGACAATTTGTTAAATCTGGCCAAAGACTGTGCCGTTGATTTCCTTATCTTTGACCGCTTAAACGCAATCAAATGTCAAAGCAAATGACCAATATTGTACTCTTTGGCCCTCCAGGGGCAGGCAAGGGAACACAGGCTAATTTCCTCAAAGAAAGTTTTGGCTTGGTACATATCTCAACCGGCGATGTGTTCAGGTTTAACATTAAGAATGCCACTGATTTGGGAAAATTGGCTCAGACCTACATGGATGCTGGCAATCTTGTTCCTGATCAAGTGACCATTGATATGCTTAGTGCTGAGGTAGAAAAAAATCGCGATTCCAGAGGATTTATTTTTGACGGTTTTCCAAGAACAGTTGCACAAGCCAAGGCCTTGGATGTGCTTTTGGATCAATATCATACCGCCATTACCGCTATGGTAGCATTAGAAGTTCCAGACGAAATACTTATGCAACGATTGCTAGAAAGAGGAAAAACTAGTGGCCGTCCAGACGATTCCAACCATGAAGTTATTCAAAATCGTATTACGGCCTATTATGAAAACACTGCGATCCTAAAAAATTATTACGAATCTCAAGACAAGTATTTTGGAGTGGATGGTGTTGGACAAATTAATGTTATCACCAATCGTCTTAAAGAACTGATTAGCAGTTTCTAAAACTCACCATGACCGAGGGCAATTTTGTTGATTATTTAAAAATTTACTGTGCTTCTGGCAATGGAGGTAAGGGATCGGTTCATTTGCATCGTGAAAAATTTATCAGCAAAGGAGGTCCCGATGGAGGAGATGGCGGTCGGGGAGGACATATTTTTCTTCGAGGTTCTTCAAGTCTGTGGACACTCTATCATTTGAAATTCAAACAGCATTTTCGAGCTGGACATGGAGGGCATGGCAGCAAAAACAGGAGTACAGGAGCAGACGGCGATGACCTTTACATTGACGTTCCGTTAGGAACAGTAGTTCGGGATTTTGAAACCGAGGAAATTTTGTTCGAGCTTACCCAAGATGGCGAAGAGGTTATTTTGTGTGAAGGAGGCAAGGGAGGACTTGGCAATTGGCATTTCAAGACCTCGACCAACCAAACGCCCCGATATGCTCAGCCAGGAATTCCCTTGCAAGAGAAAACAATTATTTTAGAACTAAAAGTTCTAGCCGATGTTGGTTTGGTCGGATTTCCAAATGCGGGCAAATCCACATTGCTAGCTGCTATTACAGCGGCAAAACCAAAGATAGCCGACTATGAGTTTACCACCTTAAAACCAAATTTGGGGATTGTAGCCTATAGAGATTATCAATCATTTGTAATGGCGGATATCCCAGGAATTATTGAGGGGGCCGCTGAAGGTCGAGGTTTAGGACATTATTTTTTGAGACATATAGAACGGAACGCGGTGCTACTCCTGTTAATCCCAGCCGACAGTAAGGACATTAGAAATTCCTATGACATTCTTTTAGACGAACTGCGTCGATACAATCCGGAATTGATTGACAAGCAAAAGATTGTAGCAATTTCAAAATGCGACCTTTTGGACGATGAACTCAAAGCCGAAATGACTGTTCAGTTAAATAACGAATTACCTGTCCCATTTTTGCTCATTTCATCGGTGGCCCAGCAGGGCTTGGTCGAATTAAAGGATAAACTATGGGCCGCATTACAAGACTAATTTTGTCAGCCTTTTTTATTGTTTTTTTGCCATTGGACATGGCAAGTCAAAGCAAGAATCTACAAGAAATGGAAGACATGGCCGACTCCCAATGCCGCAAAGGACAATGGGAAGTGGCATCGAAGTCCTATCAAAAACTCATTGAGTTCGATCCAAATACTGCTCGATATCACTATAAATTAGGGGGAGTTATTGGCAAAATGGCGCAAGAAGCCAATGTTTTTAAAGCCATGAGCTTGGTGGATGATGCTAAAAAATCTTTATCCAGGGCTTTGGTGTTGCGTCCGGATTATTTGGAAGTCTTTTGGGCTCAAACAGAATTGTATACTCAATTACCAGGAATTTTGGGAGGAGGCAAGTCGACGGCTCTGACTTACGCCCAGAAAATTGCAAATTTGAATCTCGCAATTGGATCTTTGGCTCGATCCCGTGTGTTTCATTATTACAAAGACTATGATCAAAGGAACAAGGCAAATGCAACGGCTTTGAGTTTACCGACCAACTGGTGTTCAGGTCAAAATTGCACACATTCCAACGAAGTCCATTTCGCTTATGGACAAGCAGCATTTCAAAACAAAAGGGAACAAGAGCAGGGTATTTTGTTTTTAAAGCGATATTGCAATGATTTTAGCGCTGTTGATCAACAATCAATTGAGCAAGCCTATTATCTTATCGCTCATCTCTCTTTTCAAAAGGAGGATTTTGCTCAAGCGAAAACTTACATTAACTTGGCTTTGTCCAAACAACCCAAGTGGAAGGATGCTTTGTTATTGAAACAACAAATAGATTCTAAATGAGAATTCATTTTATTGCCATAGGAGGTGCTGCTATGCACAATTTGGCCATTGCTCTTCATCTGAAAGGGGATGAGGTTAGTGGCAGCGATGACGCCATTTTTGATCCGTCATTGTCGCGACTTAAAAAATACGGCTTACTTCCCGATTCTTTGGGTTGGTTTCCTGAAAAATTGGACCAACAGTTGGATGCGATTATTTTAGGAATGCACGCTCGGACCAACAATCCTGAATTATTGTATGCACAGGAATTAGGACTGAAAATATACTCTTACCCAGAATATATCTTTGAGCAGTCTAAAAATAAAACTATAGTAGTCATTGTAG
>JALRKI010000097.1 GCA_023254815.1 Flavobacteriaceae bacterium | reverse complement strand
TGAGAGAAAAAAATAGGTCATTGTTCAACTGCTAGTCTTTGCAAGGCATTTTTAGCTTCTGTATTCTCTGGATCCAAACGCAGTACTTTTTGATAGGATTTTATTGCAGAATGAAATTGGCCTGCTTGTTCTTCGGCTTTGGCCAACATGCGGTTGGCAAAAACGTTTTCAGGAAAAAAGGAGGCATTGAGAGAAAACACCATAACGGCTTCCTCGATGTCGTTAGCGGACAAATAGACGTTTCCCAAGGTATTTAGTTCATCCATGTCATTCACCCAAGGCAGGATTTTGCGATAATGAGCATATAGGTTAGTTTTGATGTTTTCAGTGCCACGTGCGTCAATCTGAGACATGAAATAGTTGGCAGCACGATAATTTGGTATCGACGGATATCCAAAGGCAATCTGAGCCACATCAGTAAGCAAGTCATTTTTTGGAGATTCTACGATACGACCAACCTCCTGGCCGTTTTTCATAAATTGGAATACTGGAATGTGATGAATGCTTTGCCCCTTTTCTTCACCATTGGGACCTTGCTTGTAATGTTCCGAGCGCCCGTCAAGAGCAATTAATTGCAGTTTTGATCGATCCAATGACAACTTGTCCCACAGTCTGATCAACTGAGGTACCCAATCTTGACTGTCGCTACACCAGGTTCCAAAATAGATATTGACTTCTAGTTCATTCAGTTTTTGGCGCAAATCGTCATAGTTTCTCTCAGGCAATACAAATTTTTTGGCATTATCGGCAAACCATTGGTTATAGGGAATTTGCGCTTCTATTTGTCTAATGTCTACAGGCCCAAGTAAATGGACTTCTCCATCCTCTTCATAAGTTTGAGCTTTGACTGTGATGAATGCAAAAAGAATTACTAGCAGTAGGCTTATTTTGGGCATTGCAGTTAGATTTGGTTTTTAAATTTACAAAAATCAATAGAACTGAAACTGTTGCAGATAGATTTTAACACTTCAGACAAATTGTGTTATTTTTAGACTCTTATACAGATGACCTTGATTTCAAGACAAACTATTGATGCCGTTTTCGAAGCTACCCGAGTTGAGGAGGTCATTAGCGACTTTGTACAATTGAAAAAATCTGGTAGTAATTTCAAAGGTTTGAGTCCGTTTACCGATGAACGATCACCTAGTTTTATGGTGTCTCCTGTCAAACAAATTTGGAAGGATTTTTCAAGTGGGAAGGGCGGAACGGCAGTGTCTTTTTTGATGGAACACGAGCACTTCACTTATCCTGAGGCGATTCGATATTTGGCTCAGAAATACAACATTCAAATTGAAGAGACTGAGCAGACAGATGAGGAAAAAGTTGCTATGGATGCTCGTGAAAGCATGTTTTTGGTCAATACATTTGCTGCAGAATTTTTCACAAGGCAACTGAATGATAGCGAAGAAGGAAGAGCCGTAGCTCTGAGTTATTTTAAGGAACGTGGTTTCACAACAGAAACAATAAAGACCTTTCAATTGGGTTATTCTCCCGATGAATGGCAGGCCTTTACTGAAGCAGCTTTGGAGAAAGGTTATCAAGTGGAATTTCTAGAACAAACAGGATTGACTATTGTCAAAGAAGACAAGAAATTTGACCGTTTTAAAGGACGAGTCATGTTTCCTATACACAGTCTTTCTGGAAGAATTTTGGGCTTTGGAGGCCGCATCTTGAGCAATTCCATGACTGCGGCAAAATATTTAAACTCACCAGAAAGTTCTATTTATTCGAAGGGCAAAGTGTTATATGGCATTTATTTTGCCAAGCAACAAATTTCAAAAGAGGACAATTGTTACTTGGTTGAGGGCTATACTGACGTGATTCAAATGCATCAAAAGGGGATCACCAATGTTGTTGCTTCTTCGGGGACAGCGCTTACTGTAGACCAAATACGGCTAATTAATAGATTGACCAATAACATTACTGTACTATTTGATGGCGATGCAGCAGGGGCGCGTGCTGCAATGCGGGGGATTGACCTGATTCTAGAGCAAGGAATGAATGTTAGGGTATGCAGTTTTCCAGATGGCGAAGACCCTGACAGTTTTGCCAAAGAGCATCCCAAAGATGTGATTGATCAATACCTCAAGGATAACTCAAAAGATTTCATTACCTACAAGGCGAGAATGCTGATGGCAGAATCTAAAAGCGACCCTGTCCAAAAAGCTGCTACTATAAACGATATGGTAAACAGTATTTCAAAAATACCGAACGACATTCAACGTGAAGTATACATCAGGTCTTGTGCGCAGATTATGGAAATTGGGGAAGCTGTTTTGTTCAGTACATTGGCGCAATTGACTCAACGTCAAGTGAAAGAGGCTAGAGAAGCATTCAAGGATCATCAAAAACCTTTCGAAGTTGTAACACATAAACCAAAGGCTCCGAAGGTCGATATTCAATATGAATTGGAGCGAAAAATTATTGAATTGCTCCTCTTGTATGGCAATAAAGAAGCCGAATTTGAAGACTTGGTCCTCAAAGAATCCGAATCAGGAGAGTTAGAATTGGAACCTATAAAACAGCAAATCAAGGTGTTCGAAAAAATATTTCTCGATTTGCAAGAGGATGAAATGGTGTTCTCCAACGAGCTGTTCAAAGGGTTATATTTTACATTAATTGAGAACCTCAATCAAAACCCTTCTGAACTGCCTCAAAACTTAGTGAGTAAAGTGCCAACTGACTTGGCAGAAATCATGACCACAATATTGATGGATCACGAAAGATATTACTTGCACGATTGGGAAAGAAAAAATATTTTTCCTCAAGGCAAGGACCTCAAAATAGGACAGTTGGTCAATGAAACTATTTTGAGCTTGAGATGCTTTTTGATTGACTTAAAAATCGAGGAATTTCAATCTCAAACCAATAATAACGAAGAGGATCACACGGAAATTTTGGAAGATGTGATGAATTATTCCAATCTCAAAAGATTGCTTTCAAGAAAATTAAATCGGGTTCTATAAGCTGCTTATTCCCATCGACTCTGCCCGTTTTATCAAGGCAACTGTATTGGTCACACCCAATTTTTTCATCAACCGACTCTTGTAAGTGCCGACCGTTTTATCATTGATTTCCAAATTTTTGGCGATAGCCACATTATTCATACCTTGGTAGATAAACTGCAGTACTTCCATTTCTCTGTTAGAGAGCATTTTAGAATTATTGTTCAATTCACCCTCTTCGTTAAAGGTTAAGAACTTTGCCAGAGCTGCACTAATGTAAATTTCGTTGTTATAAACTTTTTTTATAATGCTGGGAATGACTTTTGGAGTGGCAGATTTGCTCATGAAACCTGACCCTCCAGCTCGAATGATGCTCAAGGCATATATGGCCTCTGGCTTAGAGGATAAGGCCAATATTTTCAACTTGCGATGATACTTGTGAATACGTTTGATCATATTCAAACTGTTGACTTTCATCATTTCTAAATCTAAGATCAACACATCTGGCGAAAAGGATTTGATGACGTCCATTAAGGATGTTTGGTTGTCGACCTTACCCACAATTTTGAACTCAGGACTATCTGAAAGTAGTTTTTCGAAACCCAACGAAATTATTGGGAATTCGGTGGCAAGTAAAAGTTTTATGGACATTTTTAGGTTTTGAATAGGGCTGGAATTTTACATACAGGAATGGGATTCATTTTGTGTTGATTTTTTTGATTAAAATTGACAAAAATCTCCATCACTTCTTTTTGCCGATCAGAGAAATAACTAACATGTTTGCCTTGTTGTTCGGCATTCATGGCCCATTCTAATTCGTCATAGCTGGCCCCAATTTGATCTTCATCAGTACGTGCGTCTCCAAATAGCCCATCACTTGGAGCGGCACTTAAAATACTTTCAGGAACGCCGAGATATTGTCCCAGTTGATAAACTTCTGATTTCATTAAATCAGCTATCGGAGAAAGGTCAACACCACCGTCGCCGTATTTAGTGTAAAATCCTACCCCAAAATCTTCAACCTTATTGCCAGTGCCTGCAACCAGCGCATTGTTTATGGTGGCATGAAAATATAGGGTGGTCATGCGGAGTCGGGCTCTCGAATTGGCCAGCGACAAGGCAATTTTATCGTTTTTTGATTTGAGATGATTTGAGTTGATGAAGGATTCAAAAACAGGTGTCAAGTCTATTCTGACAGTTTCAAAATTGTCGAAACCGAAGTCGAGCTGTGCTTGCATCTGCTGAGCTCGTGTTACGTGATCGGGATGTTGGTGAATGGGCATTTCAATTCCCCAAACCTTGAGCCCAGTACGAGCACACAGACTAGCAGTCACCGCCGAGTCAATGCCCCCCGATATACCTACTACAAAGCCATCGGACTTTGCAGAATTGGCGTAGTTGATTAACCAAGAAACAATGTGTTCTGATACTAACTTTGGTTGTTTGAGCATTTGAAAAAAGTTTAAGGACAAGTTTAAGATATGTTCTAACTAAAGTACCTTATTTTTGTGCTAAGTTAAAGGTTTTATCAAGTTGAAAAAAATGAAGTTTCTGATCCGATCGGTTTTTATCTCAATGTGGTTAGTCATGTTGTTTGCAATTTGCATTGCTTGTACCGATGATAAAAAGGAGCGAGACATAAGCCAAATTCGGGTCGCTTTCAAATTATTTCGTTTCGATTTAGAGTTTGCTCGAACAGAGCCTGAAGAGTTGAATCGCCTTAAATTGGAATATCCATTCTTCTTCCCAGAGAAGGTACCTGATAGCATTTGGTTGGCAAAACTAAATGACGGTCTCCAGAAAGAATTGGAAAGGGAAGTTGCCAGAGTATTTCCAGATAACGATGAACTGGAAGAAGAACTGAGGTCGGTTTTTCAACACATCAAATATTACTTCCCTGAAGTCAAACTGCCCGCGAAGGTTGTGACAACCACTTCTGAGGTAGACTATCGCCACAAAGTCATATGGACAGACTCTCTATTAGTGCTCTCATTAGACACCTTTTTAGGCTCAGAAAATAAACTTTATGAAGGGGTCTATGATTATATAAAAATTGGAATGACTAAGGAAAGGATTGCACCTGAGTTAGGGATGGAATTTGCGTCTCAAATCATTCCTTCAATCAATAGACCCACCTTGATTGAAGCAATGGTTCAGGAAGGTCAAAAACTTTACATTGCCCAACAATTGAGCCCTGGTAGTTCGGAAGCGATATTGTTAGAATATACTGACAGCGAATATAATTGGACTCAGGCAAATGCCCGTTTCGTGTGGGAGTACTTTATTACGAATGATTTGTTGTTTTCGACTGAACCTCAATTGTATAATCGTTTTGTTGCCCAAGCACCGTTTTCAAAATTTTATTTAGATATGGATAGAGAATCCCCTGGAGGAGTTGGCAAATACCTAGGGCTTCAGATTGTTAATTCCTTTATGGATAGGTCAGAAACAGACTTAAAAGGTTTGTTGACTACCCGACCTGAGGTTATTTTCAATAAGGCGAAATACAAACCTTAAAACAAACTTATGACTACTTCAAAAATTGAACTTTTTGTAGAATTGGATGAAAACCGCGTACCAGAAAAACTGAGATGGAGTGCGGAGGACGGTGGAGTAAACGGCGTTGAGGCGAAGGCTTTTTTGCTTTCTGTTTGGGATCACGAAGCTCAAAATGCACTCAGGATTGACTTGTGGACTAAAGACATGCCTGTAGATCAAATGAAAATGTTTTTTTATCAAACTTTGATGGCTATGAGTGATACTTATTTGAGAGCAACTCAAGATGAGAAAATGAGTGATACGATGAAAGACTTCTGCGAGTACTTTTATGAAAAACTTGAGCTCAAAAAATAATAATTGATTACCACTCGTTAAGTCTGTTCGAATCGAGTTTTAGAAAAATAAAAAGTAATATTGTAAACCCCCAAAGTGAAGATCCTCCATAACTGAAAAAAGGGAGTGGTATACCTACAGTCGGGAAAAGTCCAATGACCATGCCAATATTAATGGTGAAGTGGGTAAAAAACACCGCTACTACACCCATGCCGTAAATCCGACTGAAAGGATTTTTTTGCAAATTGGCCAAATACAGTACCCTTAGCATGAGTCCCATAAAAAGAATTACCACTAAGCTGCTGCCCAAAAACCCCCATTCTTCTCCGACAGTACTGAAAATATAATCCGTATGCTGTTCGGGCACAAAATTTCCAATGGTTCTTGTACCTTGAAGAAAGCCTTTTCCAGAAAATCCTCCAGAACTAATAGCCTTTTGAGACTCATTCAAATTGTACAAAACGGTTTTTCTCAAACTGGCTAACTTCTCTGGGTCGTCTTCAAAACCCAGCCAAAGGTCGAGGCGATCTCTTTGATGAGGTTGTAAAATATTGGCGTAAAAATATCTCACCAATACTGCAACAATTCCAGATCCAATAACGGTCAAAAAATGCCAAAACTTAAATTTGTATCTTCCCTTGGAAAACAATGGCTGAAGGAGCATGACTGTCAAAGCAAAACCGCCAGCAAAAATAACCCCCAACTTGATTGTAATTAGAGCCAAGCAGGCTATAAAAACTAGAATGTACAAATGCAAATTTGGCAATCCTTCTCTGAAAATAACGAAAAAGAAACTCAAAAAAACTAGAGTACTACCAGCGTCATTTTGAAGCAAAATCAAAAATGAAGGAATCAATACCAGCAGAATTGAATTCATCTGATCAAGTGGCCTGACAATGCTAGTTTGCATGTCACTGAGGTATTTGGCAAGTGCCAAACAAACTGTTACCTTAACAAATTCACTAGGTTGAAGAGTAAAACTACCAATGGCATACCAAGACTTTGCACCGTTGATTTCTTTTCCAAAAAGAAATAGTCCCACCAGAAGTACAAGTCCTACCAAATAAATGATACTTGCAAAACGTTCGTAAAATTTGGTGTCAATGGCAAAAATAACTCCAGCCATGAAAAGCGATAATCCAATAAACAAAAGCTGTTTACCATAGGGTTGAGATAGGTCAAAAATGCTGCCAACGTTACCTCCGACAGTAGCAGCATAGATATTTACCCATCCAAAACCTACAAGAAATATATAAATCCCTATAGACAGAAAGTCAAACTTGTTTTTATGTTGCCTTGCTAGTCTCATTTATTGATTGATATAAAAGGATTTACCACTATACGGTTTGAGGTATTCATCTTCAAGACTTTTGCTCAAAACCAAAGCTTCCATGTCTTTTAAGCTGACTTCTCCTTTCAGATACTTTTCAATCATCAGGCTAGAAATTCTGCCAGCCCATCGCGCGCCAAAATATCCATTTTCAACGAATACTGCAATGGCAATTTTCGGATCTTCTTTTGGAGCGAAGGCCATAAAAATGGAATGGTCAGTTAACTGCACTCGCTTACCGTTGATTTTAGTATAATTCTCTGCTGTTCCTGTTTTTCCGCAAATATTTATTCCTGGAACATTCAGAAAATAGGCCGTTCCAGACTTGAACACTTCTGCCATACCTTCGATGATTGGATCGAAGTATTCTGGAGAAACGGTAGTGTAAACTCGGTTGATATAACTAGAATCGATGTCATACTTATCCGAAGGTTTTAATATATGAGGCTTAACGTAATATCCGCGGTTGGCAATGGCAGCAACCCAATTTGCCATTTGTATTGGAGTAGTCAAAACTTCACCTTGACCAATGGCATTAGACAAGGTTGTAGTTGCCCCCCATCTGAAATCAGAATATTGCTTGTTGTAATAATCTCCTGTCGGAATCATTCCTTTTTTACCAATTGGCAAATCATAGCCTAAAAAATCTCCTAAGCCAAAACTCTTGAGGTGATTACTCCAAGCATTGATTCCCTCTGCAGCAGTGGGATATTTTTCAATTATTTTTTTATAAAGGTTAGCAAAATAAGAATTACAAGATTTTGAGATTGCTAGTTTTAGGTCTCTAGCACCACCTCCACAATGGCAAACCATCCTTCTATTACTTCTACCGTAAACATAAGCCCCTGAGCAAAAGTATATTTGATCAGGATCACAAACTCCCTCTTGGAGGCCAACAAGTCCAGTCAGGGTCTTAAACGGTGATCCTGGAGGAAACATTTGTAAAAGCCCTCGATCGAATAGAGGACGATTGATGGTATCGGAATTGAGAATGTTGTAATTAATTGACCGTTGCCTTCCTACCAGCAATTGGGGTTGATAGCTTGGCGATGAAACCAGGGCTAAAATTTCTCCTGTTTTTGGGTCAATAGCAACGATGCCTCCTCGTTTTTTTGTCATCAATTGTTCTCCGTAGCCTTGAAGATCAATGTCGAGAGTAAGCGTCAGATCTTTTCCAGGAACGGGTAGGGTATCATAAAGGCCATTGTTAACCGAACCAATATTTCTATTGAATCGGTCTTTTTGGATGTAACGAACCCCTTTTCGCCCCCTCAAAAGCTCTTCATACGATTTCTCAATGCCCTGTTTTCCTATCAAATCGCCTAAGTTGTAGTAGGGATCGTTTTCGATGGTGCTATTGTTAACCTCAGCAATAAAACCTAATACATTGGCGCCATAATCGGTTTTATAATCTCTGATATCCCGTTTTTGAATATAAAAACCCTGAAATTTATGCATTTTTTCTGCTAACATGGCATACTCATCTTTCGCGAGCTGAGGCACAAAAACAGAAGGTAAACGGGGAGAATATCGCCTGGACTTTTCCAGAATATTGTTGAATTTTTCTATGTCTATTTTAAGAATATTACAAAATTCTAGAGTATCCATAGCTTTGACCTCTCTTGGGATTACCATTACGTCATAAGAAGCTTCGTTTGCCACTAACAAAGTCCCGTTGCGATCAAAAATATAACCTCGTTTAGGATAGATAAATTCTTTGCGAACTGCATTGTCATTTTCAATATCATAACCCTCGGTAGTGACCACCTGAAGCATAAAAAGCTTGACGATATAGATTAACCCAATAGCGAGAATCAATCCACCTAAGAGGTACTTTCTAATCATGATTGGTACTTGAACAAAATGAGCAAAATAAGACAGGATGTGAGAGTGACAATGCTAGTCATAATCGCGTACCAAACTGACATAAAAAATTGGGAAAAGGTAAATCTCTCCAGCAAAATAATGACAAAGTGATGCACAAAAATAAGAGTTCCCAAATAGAATAATTTACGACGGGTTTCACGAAAATCAAACTTGATGGCCATGTAGTCATAGGCAAGGCCAAAAATTAACTTCAGCAAGGTAGGACGCAGAAAGGCCGTTGTGACGGATGCTGCCGCATGGATGCCACCAGTATCAGAAAACAGGTCGATGACTAAACCAAGAAAAAAGGAAACCAGTAAAAATTGTTCTTGGTTGGCCCTTATTGGATAGAGCAAAATAAAAATCACATAAATAAAAGGATTGAGATAACCCACGACATTAAGGTGATTGAATATTAAAATTTGAGCTGCAACTAACAGAACAAATCTAATAGCATAAAGTGGTAGTGCGTTATTCATCCTTTGGGTCTAATTTTTTTATAGCTTCGGCATCCAGATTAGTGAGAACGTATACCGCGTTGATACTAGTCAAATCATTGATAAGTTCAATTTGGATGCTGTAATAATTTTGAGATTCATCCAGTTCGAATTTTTTAATGACTCCAACAACAAGGCCCTTGGGAAAGGCAAGGGAATTTCCACTGGTAACGATGGTGTCGTTAACAGCTATTTTGGCGAGTGAGGGGACGTCACTTACAACAGCAAACCTGGGATCAAGACCTCTCCACTCAAGAATTCCTAAATGATTAGTGTTTTTAATTTGTACACTAATTTTACTTTTAAGATTTAGAATAGACTGCACGCGAGCGAACCTGGAATTGACCCTGTCTATGATACCGACAACTCCTTGATCAGAAATAACACCGAGGTCTTGTTTAACTCCTTGATCGCTTCCGACGTTGATGGTCAAATAATTATGAGAGAGGGTATAGCTGTTTTTTATCACTACCCCTGTAACAGAAGTAAATTGAAGCTGCGCAGGATTGATTCCTGAGCTCTTAGAACGAAGTACTTCTTTTTTTAGGGCGGCATTGTTTTGGAGCAGAACTTCGTTGTCTTTTTTCAATTGAAAGTACTCGCCAAAAGTCTGTTGAATTTGAAAAAAATTGCCGCTTATGGTATTGGCAGAATTCCAAAACTGAGCTCCGTGATAAGTTCTAGTGCTAATTGTTATGATAAAAGCAAATAAAAATAGCAGCAAAAACAAAAAGAAATGCTTGTTTTTGAAGAGAAAAATCAAAATTTGCTGCATGTTTTATGAACTCTATTTGATCAGAACATTCTTATATCGATACAAATTTTTAAGTGCAATTCCAGTCCCACGAACTACCGCTTTTAAAGGATCTTCGGCAATGTAGATGGGCAGATCTGTTTTTTGAGATAGTCTTTTGTCAAGACCTCGAAGCATGGATCCTCCTCCCGCCAGATAAACCCCTGTTTGATAAATGTCAGCGGCCAACTCAGGTGGTGTTTGCGACAAGGTTTCCATAACAGAGTCTTCAATTCTAAGAATCGATTTGTCCAGGGCTTTGGCAATTTCTCGATAAGAAACTTGCGCTTGTTTGGGCTTTCCAGTCAATAAATCTCTTCCTTGAACATTCATGTCTTCGGGTGGCATGTCCAAATTCTCAATTGCTGACCCAACTTGTATTTTAATTCTTTCGGCAGTGCGCTCTCCAACATAGAGGTTGTGTTGCGTACGCATGTAATATATGATGTCACTTGTAAACACGTCTCCTGCAACTTTTACAGACTTGTCGCACACAATGCCGCCTAAGGCAATAACTGCTATTTCGGTAGTTCCTCCACCTATATCCACAATCATATTTCCTTTTGGCTGCATGATATCCACACCAATTCCAATGGCTGCTGCCATGGGTTCGTGAATCAAATATACCTCTTTTCCATTGACGCGCTCGGCCGATTCCTTAACTGCACGCATTTCGACTTCTGTAATTCCTGAAGGAATACAAATCACCATCGTCAAAGAAGGAGAAAACCATCTTTTTTTTAGAGTAGGAATACTTCTAATTAACTCACTAATCATTTTTTCTGATGCTTCAAAATCAGCAATAACTCCATCCTTGAGAGGTCTTATTGTTTTGATATTTTCATGAGTTTTGCCTTGCATTAAATTGGCTTCCTCTCCAACTGCAATTATTTTCCCAGTAATTCTGTCCTTTGCCACAATTGAAGGACAGTCAATAACCACCTTATCGTTGTGGATAATTAGGGTATTGGCGGTGCCTAAATCAATCGCAATTTCTTCAATAAAAAAATCAAAAAAGCCCATATAGAATAGTATCAGTCGCTGATGCTTGTAAAAGTAATTAAAATAGTCAATTTATTGAACACTAATGCTTAAAATGTCTTGTCCCTGTGAATACCATTGACATGCTATGATCATTGCAATAGTCAATACTGAGTTGATCCTTGACAGAGCCCCCAGGTTGAATCACAGCCCTAATTCCCGCTTCATGAGCAATTTCAACACAATCCGGAAATGGAAAAAAGGCATCGCTCGCCATCACAGCTCCTGTCAGATCCATACCAAAAGATTGCGCTTTATGAATCGCCTGTCGCAAGGCATCAACTCTACTAGTTTGACCAGTTCCACTAGCGCAAAGTTGTTGGCCTTTGGCTAAGACAATAGTGTTTGACTTGGTATGTTTGCAAATTTTTGATGCAAAAATAAGATCGTTGATTTCAGACTCGCTTGGCAGTGAGGTGGTGACTGGTCTCAGTTGATCGTCAGAATCGGTTATATTGTCTCGGTCTTGAATTAATAATCCGTTTAAGCAGGAGCGCAGTATTTGCTTGGGGAAGGGAGTTGGTTTTTGCTCCAAAATGATGAGATTTTTTTTCTTTTCTAACAAATCAAGAGCATCTTGGTCAAATTTTGGCGCAATAAGGATTTCGCAAAAAAGTTGGGAAATTTTTTCTGCGGTAGAAAAATCAATGGCGCGGTTGCTGATCAAAACCCCTCCAAATGCCGACACTGGATCTCCAGCCAACGCATCCGAAAAAGCGTCCGACAAGTTTAACCTGGTAGCCAGACCACAGGCGTTGTTATGCTTCAAAATGGCAAAGGTAGGCTCATCATTTTTAAATTCAGAAATCAATTGAACGGCAGCGTCAGTGTCTAACAAGTTATTGTAACTCAATTGTTTTCCTTGAATTTGATTAAAAAGGGTTGACAAATCACCAATGAATTGACCTTGCTGATGAGGATTCTCACCATATCTCAATGCAGTATTTCCCTTGGCACTATATTTGAAAAAGGGCAAATCGACTCCAGTATTCATAAAATTGAAAATAGCTGTATCGTAGTGGGAAGAAACATGAAAAGCTTTGGCTGCGAATATTTTTCTTGTTTCAAGAGTTGTTGAACCTTCTGGATTAGCATGGAGCAATTCTAAAACCTCAGGATAATCGTCGACCGATGAGACACAAAGTACTTCTTGGTAATTTTTGGCCGCGGCACGAATCAACGAAATTCCTCCTATATCTATTTTTTCGATAATTTCGGAATGAGTTGCACCCGACACTACTGTTTTTTCAAAAGGATAGAGATCGACAATGACCAGGTCTAAAGTGGGGATTTCAAATTGTTCCAACTCCATTTTGTCATTCACAAAATCGCTGCGGTGTAAAATGCCACCAAACACTTTTGGGTGTAATGTTTTGACGCGACCACCTAGAATGGAAGGGTAAGAGGTCAGGCTTTCTACTGGAATGACAGGAATATCATGGTCAGAGATGAATTTTTGAGTTCCTCCTGTTGAATAAATAGTTACACCTAACTGGTGCAGTTTTTTGACTATTGGTTCTAGTCCAGTTTTATCGAAAACAGAAATTAAAGCGCTGGTGATTTTTTTTGTGGTCGTCATGAGAAAAAGTGAAATGCAAAAGTACCCATTTTTGTAAAAAAATAGTACAGTTGCGAAATACTAATATAGACCTCCCACCATTTGGGCTACCTTCTCCAAAAAAACTACATCATTGTGGTCAAATGCATTTTTGACATGAGAGTCGATATCGATTTGACCAATATTCTTTCCCTTGACAAATATGGGAACAACAACCTCTGATTTTACAGAAATGCCGCAAGAAATATAATTGTCCTGTAGGCTAACATCTGGAACCAAAAAAGTTTGATTGCTCAAAGCCACTTGTCCGCAAATGCCTTTGCCAAAAGGAATATGAGTGTGTTCTGTTGGTTCGCCACAAAAGGCTTTGAGATACAATTCGTCCTTATCGCTTTGATGGAAGTAAAAGCCAGTCCAATCGTAATTTGGAAGACGCTCACAAAGGGTGTCACAAATCCACTGGAGTTTGACTTCAAGAGTTTTTTCAATACTACTGAGCTCATTTTCGATGAGTTCTAGCAAGTGTAAATAGGGTTGTTTCAATGATCAATATTTGCCAGCGAAGTTAATAAAACGTCATTACTAAAATTGGAACAGATGAAAAGAAATCTCCCAATCTTTTGATTAATTTTACAAAAAATCTACACCAAACAAAATGAAAACCAAATATTATGTCAATGGTATGACTTGCACAAGCTGTGAAGCATCGGTTGAAAAATCCCTTGAGGCAGTAAATGGCGTTATTTCTGTTCAAGCGAGTTACGCTTCTGCTTCTGTGCTTGTCGAATCTTCGGATGTTCTTGAATTGAATCAACTTCAATTGGCGTTGAATGACAAGTATAGATTGTCGGCCTTCAAAGAATCAAACAATCAGGATAGTAAAAATGCACCTGACAAGCTGCAACAATTGTTTCCGCTCTTTCTCATTTTGAGCTATGTATTTGCGGCATCGATAGCTTTAAATATGGACGACTTTTTTTATCAGTCTTTTATGGTTGATTTTATGGGTTTATTTTTCATTGTGTTTAGTTTTTTCAAACTGTTAGATTTGAAAGGCTTTGTCTCCTCTTTCAAAATGTACGACCCGTTGGCAAAGAAAATCCCTCTTTACGCTTTGATTTATCCTTTTTTAGAAGTCATTTTGGGGCTTTTGTTTTTGTTCCGAATAGGGATTCAGTTCAGTCTTTGGATGACTGTCATTGTCCTTGGAATAACTACAATAGGGGTTACTAGATCTCTGCTCTCCAAACAAAATATAACTTGCGCTTGTCTTGGTTCAGTGTTGAATTTACCCATGACCTTGGCTACTTTTATAGAAAATGCTATCATGATTTTAATGGCCATAATCATGCTGTTATAGAGGGGAGTCGGAAAGCTCAATTTAATACACAAAAAAAGCGCTCTGTTAGGAGCGCTTTTTCTATTTAAATTACCTGATTACATCATTCCTGGCATTCCGCCTCCCATTGGAGGCATGGCAGGTGTGTTTTCTTTGATGTCTACTAGCGCACATTCTGTGGTCAGTATCATACCAGCAACCGAAGCAGCATTTTCTAGAGCAACTCGAGTTACTTTTTTAGGGTCGATGATACCGGCTTTAATCATGTCAACATAGGCGTCGTTCTTGGCATCATATCCAAAATTACCTTTGTTTTCAAGTATTTTAGCCACTACAACACTGCCTTCTCCACCAGCATTTTCAACAATGGTGCGCAGTGGAGATTCTAGCGCTTGTGCCACAATTTGAACTCCTGTTGCTTCATCGGCATTGTCAGTTTTAATAGAGGTCAATAGTGATTTTGCACGAACTAAGGCAACACCACCACCAGCAACTATACCTTCTTCAACAGCTGCTCTGGTTGCGTGCAGAGCATCGTCAACGCGGTCTTTTTTCTCTTTCATTTCAATCTCACTCGGCGCTCCAACATACAGAACAGCTACTCCACCAGCCAATTTGGCCAGACGCTCTTGAAGCTTTTCTTTGTCGTAATCACTAGTTGTAGATTCTATTTGAGCCTTGATTTGATTGATTCTTGCCTTAATGGCTTCTGGATCACCAGCACCATTTACAATTGTTGTATTGTCTTTGTCGATAGTGATGTTTTCGGCTGTACCTAGCATCGTCAAATCAGCGTTTTCTAATGAAAATCCTCTTTCTTCAGATATTACAGT
>JALRKI010000050.1 GCA_023254815.1 Flavobacteriaceae bacterium | reverse complement strand
TCCACTTTGAGGACTGTCCGGAGCTACGACAACAACATCACCCAAATCTCTCATAAAATGAATTAACGATCGAATGCCTGGGGCAGTGATTCCATCATCGTTGGTAATTAAAATTAAAGGTCTATGAGCCATTTTTCAATTGATATAGGGCAAAAATAGTGAAAATAGACGGCGGATTTGTATCTTAGTCCTTTTAACAAAAGTTTATAAGGCCTGTGTATGCTGCAAGTCAGTTAATTATTTAATTTCGACACAATATTTAAGAAAATAATTTTCAATAAAAGCGTTTAAATTTTAAATAAACATATTTTACATCGTCCTGTGACAAAAATTTTTATGAAGACACCTCTAAATCTAATGTTGCTTTCGTTATTACTAGCTTTTGCTTCTTGTAACCTAACCTCCAACACCTTTGACAATCCAGATAAAGACAAACTGCTGCTTCAAGTCATTTCTTATGTTCTTGAGGAAGGTCATGTTGATCCAAAAAAATTCGATGACCAGTTTTCCGAGCATGTTTTTGAGCGATATATTGAACAAATTGACCCCTACAAAACCTATTTCTATGCGTCAGATTTAGAGCAGTTGGACGCCTACCGTTATGAATTAGACGATGAGTTAAGGGCGTATGAATTAAATTTTTTTAACACCTCTGTTGAATTACTGACAAAGCGCCTTCAAGAAGCTAAATTGTTTTACAAAAAGATTCTTGCTAAGCCCTTTGATTACAACATCGTTGAGGAATATTCTAACGATGCCGAAAGTCAAAGCTATGCTCTTGACAATAAAGAAATGGAGAATCGTTGGCGCAAGCAATTAAAACTTTCCAGCTTATTAAATTATAACGACCTCATCGAAGAAAACCAAACTTCGGAAAATAAAAAGTCCAACAGTGAACTCGAGATTGAAGCCAGAGAGGAAACCATGAAGTCCATGGATGAACTCTTTGACTTCATCGATGACCGGGAACGAAGAGATTGGTTTGACACATACATCAATGCTTTGGTAGAGGAGTTCGACCCTCACACCTATTACCTCTCACCGGAGACCAAAGATCGTTTTGACACTGACATGTCTGGAAATTTTGAAGGTATTGGGGCTAGACTGCAAAAAAGAATGGACAACATTTTGGTCAATGAAATCATATCTGGAGGACCAGCTTGGAGACAAAACAAGCTAGAAGTTGGCGATGTGATTCTAAAAGTGCGTCAGGCCAATGAAAAGGAGGCCATCAGTATAGTCGGCATGCGAATTGACGAAGCAGTAAAGCTGATTAAAGGCCCAAAAGGAACAAATGTCATTCTCACCTTAAAGAAAGTTGACGGCACTATCTCAGATCTTGAAATCACTCGAGATATCGTTGAATTGGAAGAGGTTTATGTCAAGTCATCTGTTGTTGAAAAGGATGGGAGCCGCTATGGTCTCATTGATTTACCAAAATTCTATGTCGATTTTGACAATTATAAAGAACGGAACGCTGCACATGATGTTAAAAGAGAAATTGAAAGACTCAAAGCCGAAGGCGTGGAAGGAATTGTCATTGATTTGCGTGGCAATGGTGGAGGTTCATTGCCTACAGTAGTTGAGATGACTGGTTTGTTTATTGAAAAAGGTCCCGTTGTTCAGGTTCGTTCAGCCGGATTAAAACCTGAACAAAAAAAGGACAATGATTCCAGTATCACATGGGACGGTCCATTGGTTGTAATGGTCAATGAAATGTCAGCCTCTGCTTCGGAAATTTTTGCAGCTGCTATTCAGGATTACAAACGCGGAATTATCATTGGCAGTCCACAAACCTTTGGTAAAGGAACCGTTCAAAATGTATTTGACCTCAACCGCATGGTTCGAAATAATGATTTGGGAGACCTTGGGGCACTCGCTTTTACAACTCAAAAATTCTATCGAATCAATGGAGGATCAACCCAGTTGAAAGGAGTCAACAGTGATATCGTAATTCCCGACCGTTATTCTTTCATCGATGTCGGGGAAAGAGATTTAGAAAACCCACTTCCATGGGATCAAATTACGCCTGCCGATTATACCATTTGGAATGGCAGCTTGGACTATGACTATGTGGTTTCTAACAGTAAAAAAAGAATTGAAAACAATGCACTATTTCAATTAATCGAAGAGAACGCCCAGTGGATTAAATCGAGTCGAGAGAACCGTCCAACCCCCTTGAATTACGACCTTTACAAGAAGGAAATCGATCAAAATGAAACGGAATTCAAGAGATTTGATCAATTGTCGGATTATGAGAATGAACTGCAATTCGCTTCCTTACCATATGAATTGGAGGCAATTTCCAAAGATTCTATTCTAAAGGAAAAGCGCGAACGCTGGCATGACAATTTAAGAAAAGATTTATACGTAGAGGAAGCATTGAATGTGCTCACCGATTTGCGAATTAGTCAAAATCTTTCCAAAAAAAGCCTAACTGCAATTAAGAACTGATGGGTTTGAGCGGGGATTTAGCAAGTTCTTCACCGCCTAAGTTTTTTCGCCTTAACACTTGGGGTATCCTAAGTCTTTTTATTATTGGATGCGCTGCTTTCATCAGTCTTTTTGCCTACTCTCTTGCCCCTGATAATACGACTAATGCCAATCAAATGCATTTGTCTATTCACTCACAAAAACCAGGTTTTACCGTACAAATGCTTCTTTTGCCATTGCAGGATGTAGAACAGCCTTCTTTTATAAACAGATTTTTTTTTGGAGAGAATCCTAAATACAAAGAAATACCCATCTCTCAATTCGAGCAAGCCGGACAAGAACTTATATACTATCCCTACCAAGTTGATGACAGTCCGACACTTCCCGTGAAAGTTGACTTGAAAAATTATCCCGATATAGCAGTCAAAAACTTGGTTATTGAAAAGCGTTTCATTCTTGGTACCGATACCTACGGTCGGGATTTGTTAAGCCGGATAATTATTGGAACCAGGCTTTCCTTTTCAATTGGACTAGTGGCGGTTATAATTTCTCTCTTAATTGGCATTTTTATGGGCAGTCTTGCTGGATATTTCGGAGGTAAAACCGATGCACTAATCAGTTGGATTATCAATGTAACTTGGTCGATCCCTACCCTCTTGCTCGTGATTGCAATAACACTAGCTTTGGGCAAAGGATATTGGCAGGTGTTTATTGCTGTTGGATTGACCATGTGGGTAGAAGTTGCACGCGTAGTTCGTGGTCAAATCATGAGTGTTAAAACTCTTCCCTATATTACAGCTGCAAGAGCTTTGGGATTTACTGATTTCAGAATCATTGTCAAACATATTTTGCCCAATATCATGGCTCCAGTAATTGTTATCGCCTCGGCCAATTTTGCTTCTGCGATTTTAATAGAAAGCGGTTTGAGTTTTCTGGGAATTGGCGCACAACCTCCAAATGCAAGTTGGGGCAGCATGATTAAAGACCATTACAATTACATTGCATTGGGCAAGCCATACCTAGCCATTGTCCCAGGATTATGCATCATGACTATAGTCATGGCTTTTATGATATTGGGTAGTGCCCTCAGAGATCGACTAGACGTCAGGTCTTAAATGGGCTATTTTGTTTTTGGGCTTGGAGGATAGCTTGCGATAATTTCAGAGACAAATTTTTGTAAATCTTGGCATAGGAACCATGGTGTCACCATGACCACCCATAACCATTGCCTCAATTTCTCTTACTGG
>JALRKI010000046.1 GCA_023254815.1 Flavobacteriaceae bacterium | reverse complement strand
CGTCTAGCCATGGAGTATCGACATGAGTGATAAAAAACTGACTTCCATTGGTTCCTGGACCCGCGTTTGCCATGGACAATATCCCAGGAGCGTTGTGTTTCAATTCTGGATGAAATTCATCATCAAATTGGTATCCAGGATTGCCAGTACCAGTACCTAGAGGACAACCACCTTGAATCATAAAATCTGGAATTACCCGATGGAATTTAAGTCCGTCGTAATATGGTGTTCCTTGATTTTTGGCAGAATTTTCCAACTGACCTTCAGCCAAGGCCACAAAATTACCCACCGTCCCAGGTGATTTTTCAAATTCTAAAGCAACAGTAATTTTACCTTTATTGGTATTGAAATGTGCTAATAATTCAGACATATTAAAAAGTTTTGCGCGAAGATAAAAATTAGCAAGGGCTTAATGCCCCAATTCACTAATAAATTTCAACCTAAAAATTCGTAACTCTTCCGTGTCGAACTCTCCATCAAATTCAGAGACTGCCTCTTCAATTTCTTCTGACTCAGACTCCAAAAAGTAGGCTTCCAAATCCTCGATTTGTTCTTCATCAAAGATTTCGTCGATGCAATAATTAATATTGAGCTTGGTTCCTGAATTGACGATGGACTCCAATTCATTCAAAAAATCATTCATTTCCATTCCTTTTGCTTTAGCAATATCTTCGAATGGCAGTTTGCGGTCGATACTTTGAATAATGTACAATTTTAGAGCAGAGTTGCTGCCAGTAGATTTGACAATCAGATCCTGAGCACGTTCAATTTCGTTCTCTTTTACGTATTTCGAAATCAGCGATAGGAATTCTGCACCATATTTCTTGGCTTTGCCCTCGCCTACTCCATGAACCTGAGTAAGTTCTTCCATCGTAATGGGATACTTAATAGCCATATCATCCAACGATGGGTCCTGAAAAATAATATAAGGTGGTACTTCCATTGACTTAGCCATTTTCTTGCGTAAGTCTCTAAGCAATTTAACCAGCACCTCGTCCCCTCCAGATTTGGCCGTACTTATTGAATCAAAAAGTCCAGAGCCATAATCTTGTGGTTCACTCATGACAAAGCCTGACGGATTTTGCAAAAATGCGTGTCCTTTTTGAGATAATTTGATTACACCATAGGTTTCAATGTCCTTGTTTAGCAATCCTTCAATGAGAAGTTGTCGGATCAGAGCCGTCCAATAATAATCTGGATGGTTTTTACCCTTGCCAAAAAAAGTTGTTTCTTGAATGCGATGTGACTTAATCAAGGCATTTTCTTTCCCTATCAGCACATTAACTAAATCCTTGAGCTTGTATTTTTCGTTAGTTTGACTTACTACATCGACTACAAGCTCTGCTTCTTCGCCCACTTCGAGCATTTTTTTAGGAAATCTAACGTTGTCGTCCATATCCCCTCCAGCGCCGGTCTCATTGTCAAATTCTTCACCGAAATAATGCAGAATGAACTTACGCCTAGAAATAGTGGTTTCGGCATAGGCAACCACTTCATTCAACAATGCCATGCCAATTTCTTGTTCTGAGACTGGTTTTCCTGACATGAATTTTTCCAATTTTTCAATATCTTGATAACTGTAAAAAGCCAAGCAATGGCCCTCACCGCCATCGCGACCTGCTCGACCAGTTTCTTGATAGTAGCTTTCAATACTTTTGGGCATATCATTGTGGATCACAAATCTGACATCTGGCTTATCGATTCCCATCCCAAAAGCAATTGTAGCCACCACAATGTCCGTGTCCTCCATCAAAAACATGTCTTGATGTCTTGCCCTAGTTTTGCCGTCCAAACCCGCGTGATATGGTACTGCTTTGATGCCATTGACTTGAAGTACTTGAGCCAACTCTTCCACACGCTTACGGCTCAAACAATAAACAATTCCAGACTTGCCTTCGTTCTGTTTAATAAAACGAATGATGTCTGCATCAATATTTTTAGTTTTAGGCCTTACCTCATAATATAAGTTGGGGCGATTAAAGGAGTCCTTATATACAATCGCATCTTGAATATTCAAATTCTTTACAATGTCTTGTTGCACTTTTGGGGTAGCTGTAGCGGTAACGGCTATTATAGGAACGTCAACAGCAATTTGATTGATGATATGTCGCAAATTTCTGTATTCTGGACGGAAATCGTGACCCCATTCGCTGATACAATGAGCTTCATCAATAGCTAGAAAAGAAATTTTGACAGATTTTAAAAACTCTATATTTTCGTCTTTTGACAAGGATTCTGGTGCAACATAGAGCAATTTTGTGATACCGTTTAAAATATCCTCTTTCACAATTTTAATTTCAGTTTTGTTTAAAGACGAATTGATGACATGTGCCACCCCTTCTTCGTTGGATATTCCTCTTAGGGTGTCAACTTGATTTTTCATCAAAGCAATCAGTGGAGAAACCACAATGGCAGTACCTTCTTGAATCAGAGCAGGCATTTGATAGCACAGCGATTTTCCCCCTCCAGTAGGCATGATGGCGAAGACATCCTTTTTTTCCATCAAACTTTTAACGACATTCAATTGCATGCCTTTAAATGTGTCAAATCCAAAATAGCGCTTAAGCGCTTTCAATAATAAATCTTCAGTCATTTATGATTCTGTAAAAAGTAAACTGGTTATAAAATGATGAAAGGCCACACCAACTGATGCTAAAGGAATGGCGAAAGAATGCATTTTTTTTGTTCTTTTGTATCACTATTCTAAAAGTACTACTTTTTGAAAGAAATGATTCATTAAAATACAAAAAAGTTGGACAATAATATCCGCATTCTAGAATTCGCAAAAAAAACATTAGAGCTTGAAGGTCAATCTGTTCTACAGCTGATTGATTACCTCGATGACAATTTTTCGAAAGCGGTTGATCTGATATACCATTCTAAAGGTCGAGTAATAGTGACAGGGGTTGGCAAAAGTGCAATCATTGCAAATAAAATTGTAGCCACATTAAACTCAACAGGAACTCCGGCCATTTTTATGCATGCTGCTGATGCCATTCATGGTGATCTAGGACTAGTTCAAAATGACGACATTGTGCTGTGTATTTCTAAAAGTGGTGACACTCCAGAAATCAAAGTCTTGATTCCGTTCATTAAAAGCAACCATAACACTTTGATTGGTATGACGGGCAACCCTAATTCTTTCCTTGCTACCCACAGCGACTTTGTGCTCAGAACTACGGTTGAAAAGGAAGCCTGTCCCAACGATCTTGCCCCTACCACTAGTACTACTGCACAATTGGCAATGGGCGACGCCGTGGCAGTGTCGCTACTTCAGTTGCGTTCGTTTTCCAGTAGTGATTTTGCCAAATACCATCCTGGTGGTGCGCTAGGCAAAAAACTGTATCTGAGAGTAGGCGATCTCTCCTCCCAAAATGAAGTGCCCATTGTTTCGCCACAAACCAAACTCAAGGATATCATTATAGAAATTTCCAACAAACGGCTTGGACTAACTGCGGTTGTGGAAGGCACTGAATTACTGGGAATAATTACCGACGGAGATTTGAGAAGAATGCTCCAAAACAACCCCGATTTTAATCAAGTAACCGCCTTGGATATTATGACCAAGGATCCTAAAACCATTGAAGAATCGGAAATGGCCTATGCCGCAAAAGAACTCATGGAAAACTTTGGAATTTCTCAGCTCATTGTGATTAACGATAGAGGCAATTATTGCGGAGTACTGCACATGCATGACCTCATCAGAGAAGGTTTGATCTAACATAAGGAAATCATGACAAGTCATAATATGTCTTTTTTAGATCATTTAGAGGTATTGCGTTGGCATATCATCAGGATAATTGTTGCCGTAACCATTTCAGGAATAGCAGCATTTCTTTTTAAGGAGTTTATTTTTGACACCATTATTTTCGGTCCCAAGCAAATCAACTTTCCAACTTATCGACTACTCTGTAAAATAGCCACCTTTTTTGGAGTGGAAAGCGAATTCTGTGGGGGCGAGCTTCCCTTCACGATTCAAAGTAGAACTATGTCTGGACAATTTTCTGCACATTTATGGACCTCTATTTGGGCTGGATTCGTCGTCGCCTTTCCTTATGTGGTATTTGAAATTTGGAGGTTTATCAGTCCTGGGTTGCATCAAAAAGAACGCCGTCATGCAAGAGGTTTCATTTTTGCGTCTTCTGTACTTTTCTTTCTTGGAGTATTGTTTGGTTATTACGTCGTTTGCCCATTGTCCATTAATTTTTTAGGTACCTACCAAGTTTCTGATCAAGTGCTCAATGAATTTGATCTCAGTTCCTACATTGCGCTGGTCAGGTCATCTTGTTTGGCTTGTGGGTTTATTTTTGAACTACCTATAGTCATTTACTTTTTAACTAAGATTGGAGTGGTTACTCCTGACTTCTTGAAGAAGTACAGAAAATACGCCTTGATCATTGTTCTCATTGTTGCTGCTATAATAACACCGCCAGATGTGACAAGTCAAATTATTGTAACAATACCAATAATGATATTATATCAGTTTAGCATCTTCTTATCAAGAATAACAATTAAAAGAAATAACAAAAAAAATGAGTGATTTGGTCAACGATTTTAATGCCTATCGCGAGCGAATGAATGCCGAAATAATAGCAGATAACAATAAGATTATCAAAAGGATTTTCAATTTGGACACCAATGCCTATACTGAAGGAGCTCTCGATGTCAAGACAAAAGAATTGCTTGGTCTGGTTGCTTCAGCTGTTTTGCGCTGTGACGACTGCATCAAGTATCATCTTTCTACTTCCTACAAAATAGGTCTGAACAAAGAACAAGTTATCGAAGCCTTGGGAATTGCTACTCTTGTTGGAGGAACCATAGTCATTCCACACTTGCGCAAAGCCTACGAGTTTTGGGATGCTTTAGAAGCGCAACAGCTTGAAAAATAAATCCGTATTTTAGCCATTCAATAATCTCAAGCATGAAGCTTCGCGCAACTCAGTTGATGAAATCCTACAGCGGCCGAAAGGTTGTCAAAGACGTGTCTTTGGAAGTAAATCAAGGCGAAATTGTTGGCTTGTTAGGTCCAAACGGTGCTGGTAAAACAACGAGTTTTTATATTATTGTTGGCCTCATTCGACCTAATGGAGGTCAAATCTATATTGATGACACCAATATCACCTCCTTCCCGATGTACAAAAGAGCCCAGATTGGAATTGGCTATCTTGCTCAAGAGGCTTCGGTTTTTAGAAAACTGAGTGTCGAAGACAACATCTTGAGTGTACTGCAATTGACCTCTTTGTCCAAAAAAGAACAGCAAGACAAAGTAGAAGTTCTTTTAGATGAATTTGGACTTAACCACATTCGTAAAAACCGCGGAGACTTGCTTTCCGGAGGGGAGCGCCGTCGAACAGAAATCGCCCGAGCTCTTGCCACTGATCCAAAATTTATTCTTCTCGACGAACCATTTGCTGGAGTTGACCCTGTGGCGGTCGAGGACATTCAGCGTATTGTTGCACAATTGACCAAAAAGAACATTGGTATTCTGATAACAGACCACAATGTTCAGGAAACTTTATCAATTACCGATCGTGCATATTTACTTTTTGAAGGAAGCATATTGAAATCAGGAACGGCCGAAGAATTGTCAGCAGACGAGCAAGTTCGAAAAGTGTATTTAGGTCAAAAGTTTGAATTAAGAAAAAAATAAAATTATGTACGGAAAGTTAAAAGATCATTTAACAGCAGAATTAAAAGAAATTGAAGCTGG
>JALRKI010000035.1 GCA_023254815.1 Flavobacteriaceae bacterium | reverse complement strand
CAAAGCCGCAATGGTTGACAATAAAACCGCTGCACTGCGCATCAGAGTCGTTCCTACGGTATACACATACGACTGCTGCCACAACAACCAAGCGATAAATACGAGCAAAACAACATCTTTAGTAAAGGACTCCCAAGGGGTAAGCTTTAGTGCATCTCCAAAACAGCCGCAATCGGTTACTTTGTTAAAATAGGCCGAATAAAATGTCAAGAAGGTAAAAAAGATGATCATGCCCAAAAGGCTGATCATGGTAAACCTCACCCTGTAGCCCAAAAGCAAAAAGACCCCTAAAAGTACTTCAAATACAACAACTACAACTGCAATCATCAAAGCGTATGGTTCCAAAAATGGCAAGTTCAATACTGATTGACTGAAATATTCTTCGAGTTTGAAAGCAAAGCCAACAGGATCATTGAGCTTTATCAATCCAGAAAAAATAAATAAGCCACCGACGGCTGCTCTGATGAGGTGAGTTAGGGTTTTCATGTTCTTTGATTTAAATGAATTAGAGCGAAAATGGCATAATTGATCATGTCTTGATAATTGGCGTCAATCCCCTCGCTCACTAGTGTTTTGCCTTGGTTGTCTTCGATTTGTTTTACTCTGAGTAATTTTTGAAGAATTAAATCGGTGAGGGAACTGACCCTCATATCTCTCCAAGCTTCGCCGTAATCATGGTTCTTATCTTGCATCAATTGTCTGGTTTTTGAGACTTTAAGCTTATAGAGAGCCATGGCTTTTTCTGGACTCAAGTCGGGTTGCTCTGCAACACCCAAATCAATTTGAATGAGTGCCATCAAACAATAATTGACAATACCCACAAATTCGCCGACTTCATCTTCATCAATTTTTCGGACACTGTTTTGTTGAAGACTTCTAATGCGTTGTGCTTTGATAAAAATTTGATCGGTTAGAGAACTCAATCTGAGAATGCGCCATGCACAACCATAATCTTTCATTTTTCGTTCGAACAAATCCTGACATATCTTAGTCACATTGTCGTATTCGCGAAGGGTTTGATTCATGCGTCAGGCTAATTTGTGTAAATTTACATTCAAAATAGACACTCACAAGGAGTTTCTGAGGAATTTTTGACGGATTTATACACAATAATGACACTAAACTGCAGAGGCCAATTGATTGATATTTCGAGCCCTAAGGTCATGGGAATATTGAATATGACCCCAGATTCCTTCTTCGATGGCGGTAATCTCAAATCGAGCACAGACGTTTTGGTGAAAACAGAAAGTATGCTCAAGCAAGGAGCCACATTTATAGATATTGGCGGATATAGTACAAGACCCGATGCGACCGATGTTATCCTGGAAGAAGAATTGAAACGAGTGATTCCCATAATTGCCTTGGTTTCTAAAAATTTTCCTGAGGCGCTCCTTTCTATTGACACCTTTAGATCTCAAGTCGCCGAAGCTGCCGTAGAAGCAGGAGCACATATGGTCAATGACGTTTCTGGAGGACAAATGGATGAAGTCATGTTCTCCAAAGTTGCCCAATTGAAAGTACCCTACGTCTTGATGCACATGAGGGGAACACCCCAATCCATGATGGAAAACTGCCATTATGAAGACGTAACCAGGGATTTACTTTATTACTTTTCTGAGCGCATGAGTTTGGCTCATGCTGCTGGAATAATGGATGTAATCATTGATCCAGGCTTTGGTTTTTCAAAGCATATTGAACAAAATTTTGAACTACTTCGAAAACTCGAATTATTTCAGCACCTCGAAAAACCAATATTGGTGGGAATGTCAAGGAAATCAATGATATACAAAACCCTGGGAATAACTCCTGAAGAAGCATTAGCAGGAACCATCAGCGTGAATACAATTGCCTTGTCGAAAGGAGCGAAAATTTTGCGGGTACACGATGTCAAGGAGGCTGTTCAGAGCATTAGCCTATTCGGGCAAATGAGTTAAATTTTAAAAATTATTCTACATTTACGAAAAGTGATTTATGTTTTTTTGGGATACACTCAAATTTAATGTCATAGAAATAGTGGATGTACTTCTCGTTTCTATATTGCTATTCTATCTCTATAAACTGGTCAAAGGAACAGTAGCAATAAACATTTTTGCTGGAATTGTTATCGTTTATTTGATTTTCAAATTAACACAAGCACTTCAAATGCCCATGTTGAGCGGCATATTAGGAGGGTTTATGAACGTCGGAATGTTCGCTTTGATTGTGGTGTTCCAACAAGAAATAAGAAAATTTCTGCTCATGCTCGGCTCTTCGAACTTTGGGAGAAGGCGACGCTTTTTTAAACAACTCCGATTACTCAAAACTGGTAACCAAAACGAAACAGACCTCAAAGCACTGGTAGAAGCCTGTGAACACATGTCCAAAACAAATACTGGTGCGCTTATTGTTTTGGAGAGAAATAATAATTTGGATTTTTTAATCAATCCTTCTCATCGAACCTCAATCAAGTTGAATTCATCGATCATCCAAAGTATCTTTTTTAAAAATAGCCCACTCCATGATGGGGCTATAATTGTAGAAAAAAACAACATCAAGGCTACTAGAATAGCTCTTCCCGTTGCAGATCAGGCCAATATTCATCAAAGATTTGGTCTGCGTCACCGGGCAGCACTTGGGATATGTGAAAAAACAGACGCAATTGCGCTCGTTGTCTCTGAAGAAAGAGGCGAAATGTCCTATGCACGAGACGGAATTTTGATTCCAATTTCAAATAAAGAGGAATTGATTAAACACTTAGAAAAGGATTTGAATTAGACAGTTTGAGGCTGTAAAAACTGAACCTCATACAAGTGTTTGTAGTAGCCCTGGTCATTTTTTAGGAGTTCTTCATGTGAACCTTGCTCCACAATAGAACCTTTGTCCATCACTATAATTCTATCAGCTTTTTGAACTGTTGCCAATCGGTGAGCAATCACAATTGAAGTTCTATTTCTGGTCATTTTATCAGTTGCCGTTTGAATCAATTGTTCAGCATGCATATCCACAGAGGACGTCGCTTCATCTAATATGAGAATACTTGGATTGGTCACATAGGCTCTCAAAAAAGACAGCAGTTGTTTCTGCCCTGAAGACAGCATAGCTCCTCGTTCCTTTACATTAAAATGATATCCTCCAGGAAGGCTTTCAATAAATTGGTCAATTCCTATTTCTTTAGCTGCTGATCTTACTTGATCAATAGAAATTGATGGATCCCTCAGAGTAATGTTATTATAGATAGTATCGGCAAACAAAAAGACATCTTGAAGTACGATGGCAATTTGACCTCTCAACGAGGCTAGAGTAAATGATTTCACATTATTTCCGTCTATGAGTATTTCGCCTTGCTGAATGTCGTAAAAACGGTTGAGCAAATTGATGATTGTTGATTTTCCAGCTCCTGTAGCGCCAACAATGGCAATGGTTTCGCCTGCTTTAATATCTAAATTTAGTCCGCTGAACACTGGTTCATCTGGCAAATAAGAAAAATGGATTCCTTTGAATTGAATATCACCTTTGAAATGGGGCGCCAATAATTCGCCCGATTTGTCAATTTGGGCATCTGTATCAAGGACTTTAAATACCCGAGAGGAGGCCACCATACCCATTTGTAGGGTATTGAATTTATTGGCGATTTGATTCAAAGGTCTAAACATCATAGGTATCATCATCACAAAAGCAGTTATTTCTCCCAAAGTCACTGTGTTTTGATCTATCATGTTCAGTCCTCCAAACCATACCACAAACCCCAAGGTAATTGAAGAAATTATTTCGGCGATTGGAAAGAAAATGGAGTTATACCAAACCGTCTTTAACCATCCCTTTTTATGGCGTTGGTTAATGGTTTTAAAATTGTCATACTCAATCGACTCCCTTGTAAAGAGCTGCAGCGTTTTCATTCCTGTGACTCGTTCTTGAACAAAAGAGTTCAAATTGGCGACTTCCGTTCTCACATCATCGAAAGCACGCTTCATATACTTCTGAAACACCTTAGTGGCATAGACTATTATCGGGAATGTGCAAAAAACTATCAGGCTTAGCTTCCAATTCATGTAACACATTACTCCTGCCACCACCAGCATTTTGAGAACATCGCTAATAATCATGAACAAGCCCTCACTAAAAATATCGGCAATCCGTTCCATATCGGTCACGGCACGAGTAATTAAAACTCCAACTGAAGATTTGTCGAAATAAGCCATTTTGAAGTTCAACATGTGTCGATACAGTCTAACCCTGATATCTCTGACCACTGTTTGCCCCAACCAGTTGGCCCAATAGATGAACAATAAATTGGTAAAGACCTCCAAAACCAACAACGCTACCAAGGCCCAAATCAATTTCAAAAATCCTTCAGATATTTTTTTTCCAATGTACTCATCGACTATAATTTGAGTCAAATAGGGTTTAGCTGCGCCAAACACCGACAAACCAATTACGGCCAAAAAACTGCCTAGAAATACCCATCGATAGGGGCGAATGAATTGCATTAGCCTTCGGTAAAGGAAAAAGTCAAAAGATTGGGGTTTAGTGTCTGTCATCGAGGTAAATATTTTTTGGGTACTTTATGTCAACAAGGTACAATCCATGAGCGGGAACTGACGCCCCAGCTTCGGATCGATTTTCAGAATCTAAAATGTTTTTAAAATCATGGATGTCAATTTTTCCTAATCCTACTTCTATCAGCGTTCCAACAAGAGCTCTAACCATATTGCGCAAAAATCGATCTGCAGAGACAATGAAAAGTATCAAATCATCTCTCACAACCCATTGTGCTTGAGAAATGACGCAATTATAAGTTTTGACGTCAGTATTTGATCTGGAGAAACACTTGAAATTACGATGAGACAGCAGCAATTGAGCAGCTCGATTCATGACATCAAGATCTAATGTAGGCTTAAATTCATAGGCCCAGTCGACTAAAAAAGGATTTTTCTGTTGAGATATTTTATAGTGATAAGTTCTAACACTAGCATCAAATCGAGCGTGAGCTTCGTTCTGCACCTGATAAATGCGGTAGACAACAACCGTATTTGGCAAAAAACTATTCAAACGATGTACGAGGTCTTCATTGATTTCTTGACTCAAGCTATCAAAATGCCCAACCATAAAACTAGCATGAACACCAGTATCAGTCCTTCCGGCGCCGACAACATCCACCGGCTCTTTCAACAGAAGACTTAACGCCCTTTCAAGCGTTCCCTCAACAGATTCTGCATTAGGTTGAATTTGCCAGCCATGAAAGGACTTGCCATTATATGCTAATTCAATAAAAAACCTCAAGTTAAAATGATATTTTTGAACTTCAAATATAGTTAGTTTTGATCTGCCATAGGCTAGCACTCCATTCAGATGAAAAAAATTCTTTTGCTTTCTGACACACACAGCTATATTGACAAGCGCATTATAAAGCATGTTCAGTGGGCCGATGAAGTTTGGCATGCAGGAGATATTGGAGATGTTTCAGTATCTGACGCCATCATGACACTAAAACCCCTTAGAGCCGTCTATGGCAATATTGATGGCCCTGAGATACGGAAGCAATTTCCGGAGCATCTCTTTTTTAACTGTGAAGAAGTAAAAGTTTGGATGACCCACATAGGAGGATATCCGGGAAGATATCCCTTTCGAATCAAAGAAGTCTTGGAGTTGCAACGACCTGATCTGTTCATTTGCGGACATTCGCATATTCTCAAAGTTATTTCAGATAAAAAATATAATTTGTTACACATGAACCCTGGAGCAGCAGGAAAACATGGCTTTCACAAAATGTGCACAATGCTGCGATTTGAGATTCATCAAGGCAAAATTTCTTCCTTAGAAATTGTAGAATTCGAAAGGCAAGAAATTTAATTCAAACGTAATCTTAGTTTTTTTTGTGTTCAAAATTGCTTAGAATCGAAAAAATATTGTAATATTGTGCTATCGATTAACACTTCAATCGATCAAGCTGCCACTAAACTTCTTGCACATACAATTTCTATCCATTTATTATTTTTAACCAATCATTAAACATGTTTGAAATTACAGACTTAAAGGAGAAAAAACTTCAAGATCTCCAAGATATTGCCAAGGAATTAAAAATATCAAAATTCAAAACCCTTAAAAAACTGGATTTAGTATACAGAATACTAGATCACCAAGCTGCCAATCCTACTAATAATGAAGCCGAAAAGAGTGGATCAAATACCAGTTCAGAAGCTGCTCCAACAGAAAAATCAGCTCCTAATACTCGACCTTTTAGGGAAAAATATTCTCCTAATCCTAGAGCAGCTAAAGTTCCAGCAACAACCGAAGAAGGATCTTTGGACCAAGACACTGAAAGCCCTGTTCAAAAAAAGGGTGAGCAACAACGACCAAGGCCTGTTGACAGAAATCAA
>JALRKI010000033.1 GCA_023254815.1 Flavobacteriaceae bacterium | reverse complement strand
ATTTCTTCTCCGTTTTTCGTTTTTACGGTAACCTTTACTCCTTTGCCTGATGTATCAACAGAAGTTACTTCTGAGGAGGTCAAAATGTTGACTCCGTTTTTCTTAAAGGACTTTTCCAATTGCTTTGAAATCTCTTCATCTTCAACAGGTACAATTCTAGGCATGTATTCTACCACTGTAACCTTAGTACCCATAGCATTGTAGAAATACGCAAATTCAATGCCTATGGCACCAGAACCAACCACTATCATTGACTTTGGTTGACTGTCTAGGGTCATAGCTTGTCGGTAACCAATAATTTTTTTTCCATCTTGAGGAAGATTTGGTAGTTCACGCGACCGAGCTCCTGTTGCTATGATGATATGCTTTGCGCTAAAAACTTTCCCGTCGACCTCTACTTGTTTGTTTGGTTTAAGTTTTCCAAATCCCTCAATGACGTCAATTTTGTTTTTCTTCATTAAGAACTGAACACCTTTACTCATACCCGACGCCACATCGCGACTCCGTTTTACTACCGCAGAAAAATCTTTATCTGCTCCTGAAACACTAAGGCCATAGTCCGAGGCGTGATTGAGATATTCAAAAACCTGAGCAGATTTAATTAAGGCTTTGGTGGGGATACAACCCCAGTTGAGACAAACCCCTCCTAAGCTTTCCTTTTCGACAACTGCTGTTTTAAATCCGAGTTGTGAAGCTCTAATTGCGGTAACATATCCTCCTGGTCCACTTCCTAAAATAATGACGTCGTATGTGCTCATGATGTTCAGATTTTGAGCCACGAAATTACAAAATGAAACCGAAACCGATACATTTAATACAATTGAAATTCATTCAGTTAAATGAAGACCAAGCTCAAGACTTCAAGAAACTTAAACTAATGGAGTTGACGCAGTATCTTTTTCCGGTTGCTGTTGGACCATCGTCAAACAGATGACCCAGGTGCCCGCCACAAGAAGAACAAACAATTTCGGTGCGAATCATGCCGTAGGAGAGGTCTTTTTTGTAAAGTATTTTTTCTGGTAAGGATTCATCAAAACTCGGCCATCCGCAGTGTGCGTCAAATTTAGTACTGCTTTCAAAAAGTGAAGCACCGCAACCAGCACAGCAATAAATACCATTTTCAAAATGTAAGTTGAATTCGCCTGTATGAGGATGCTCTGTGCCTTTTTTGCGGAGGACATGGTACTGTTGGGCAGTCAACTCATTTTCCCATTCCTCATCAGACTTATGAACTGGAAAAACTTCCATTAATTTTTGGGTTTGAAGTCCAAAGCAACTCCGTTGATACAATGTCTTTTGCCAGTAGTTTTTCTTGGACCATCGTTGAAAACATGCCCCAAATGGCCCCCACAAGTGGCGCAATGCTCCTCAGTTCTAGCATAGCCTAAATTGTAATCCACCGAAAAAGCTACATTTCCTTCGATTTCTCGGTCAAAACTGGGCCATCCTGTTCCAGAGTCAAATTTGTTCTCACTATTGAAAAGGGGAGTACCGCATGCAGCGCAGTGGTACACACCTTCCGCATGATTGTTATTTAATTCACTGCTAAAAGCACGTTCAGTTCCTGCTTTTCTCAGTACAAAAAATTCCATTTCGCTAAGTTCTTTTTTCCATTCCGTTTCAGTTTTTTGAATGGGAAATGATTTCTTTTCGGATTGCTTTGTTTGGGCTTGACAACTCACAAAGACTACAATACTGCACAATAAGACTCCTTTTTTCATGTTGTAAATTTATGGTTTAAATTGATTGCTCAAAAACCGTGCTACTAAATTTATTTCAGCATATTAACACGCCTTTATCCCTTTGTTCTTTAAATTTGATTTCTAAATCTATTTTGTCATGAAACTCTTTTCTATTTTTAAATCAATTATTCTCTTGATTTTTCTGGCCTCTTGTGCTACGAATCCCTTTACCCAACAAAAAACGATTGCCTTGGTACCAAATTCACAGTTGTTTCCTATGGCTTTTCAGCAATACGACCAATTTTTGTCTGAGCATCAGACCATAAAAACGGGTTCAGAAGCTGAAATGATATCGAGAGTAGGCCGACGCATTGCCATAGCCGCAGAGCGCTATTTGGATGCCAATGGCTCTGTTGGCTACCTCAATGATTATCGCTGGGATTACAATTTGGTTAAAGATACTTTAGTCAATGCCTGGTGCATGCCGGGAGGTAAAATTGTTTTTTACACAGGCATATTGCCTATCGCTAAAACCGAGTCGGGAATTGCTGCAGTCATGGGACATGAGGTTGCACATGCTCTCGCCAATCATGGACAACAACGTATGAGTTATGCCGGTATTCAACAACTGGGTGCTTTGGCAGTAGGTGCTGCCACTCAAGACAAATCTCAAAAGGATAGAGACAAGTTTATGATGGCCTATGGGGTAGGAAGTACTGTCTTAGGAATATTGCCCTACAGTCGCAAACACGAAAGTGAGGCCGATAAAATAGGAATATATCTTATGGCTATTGCGGGATACAATCCAGAATTGGCACCTGAATTGTGGGTTAGAATGAAACAAAATGCCAATGGATCTGCACCACCTGAATTCTTGAGCACGCATCCTTCTCATGAAACGCGAATTGAACAGCTTAAATCTTTAGTCCAAAGTGCGAAAGATGAAGCAGCAAAATTTGGTGTGACGAGCTTCCGACCAGAATAGGCTCCTCTAAATTTATTTTGGCTACATTTGGATTGACCTTGGGAATCCAAGCTGCTTAACCTGCTTTTCAAATAAAGTTAAATGGCCAATTTAAAAAAGGGAAGTAAAAAATTATTGAACGCTTGGGCGTTTTACGACTGGGCAAATTCAGTTTATCCATTGGTGGTAACATCAGCAGTTTTCCCGCTGTTTTATGGAGCAATAACCGTCATTAAAGATGAAGATGGCAATAAAGTCAGTGATACTGTCGAGTTTTTAGGGCTATCGCTCAATAACGACTCCTTAATAGGGTATGTTACCGCTTTTAGCTTTTTGATCATATCATTCATGTCCCCAATACTATCGGGAATTTCCGATTATGTTGGGAACAAATTATCCTTTCTCAAGTTTTTCTGCTATTTGGGTGGATTGTCATGCATAGGTTTATTTTGGTTTTCGTTGGACAGCCTTTTGATAGGAGTATTGTGTTATATGCTGGCTTTGATTGGATTTTGGGGTAGTTTGGTGTTCTACAATTCATATTTGCCCGATATCGCATATCCAGAGCAACAGGATACAGTCAGCGCAAGAGGATTTAGCATGGGTTATGTTGGCAGCGTACTACTTTTATTACTCAATTTATTCATGATTCTCAATCATGAAGTTTTTGGTTTTGAAAGTGAAGCCCTTCCTACACGCATTTCATTTGTCCTGGTGGGAATTTGGTGGATGTCATTTGCTCAATATACCTTTAAGCACTTACCGAAGGGAACTCATGACACGCGGAAAATCACTAAAAAAGTAATGATGAATGGCTTTAATGAACTCAATAGTATTTGGGTTGCATTAGGAGATAACTTAACGTTAAAACGATTTTTGAGAGCTTTCTTTGTGTACAGCATGGCAGTCCAAACCATTATGCTTGCAGCGACCTATTTTGCAGTGGAGGAATTGGAATGGGGCACTCAAGATCCAACAACTGGACTCATTGTTAGTATTTTATTGATTCAGTTAGTAGCAATGGCAGGTGCACTTGCCACAGCACGTTTGTCGGAGCGATTTGGAAATATTCAAGTATTGATGTGGATATTGTTAACATGGACATTGATTTGTATTTATGCCTATTTCGTGGAAACTCCAAATCAATTTTATTTTACTGCCGCTTGTGTCGGGCTAGTGATGGGAGGAATTCAATCGCTATCTCGATCGACGTACAGCAAGTTATTGCCTTTGAATACTGAAGATTCCGCTTCATATTTTAGCTTTTATGATGTGTCAGAAAAAATAGGAATCGTTTTGGGAATGTCCATGTACGGATACGTAGCCGATGTCACTGGAAGCATGAGGGGTTCAATTTTGTTTTTCATTGCCTTTTTTATAATCGGTTTGTTTCTCTTGAACAAAGTTAGGATTGGCAATCTTTCAAACGATTCGAGCGTATAGGGTTTCTGGCATAGCAATTGAACCATAGTAGAAGATAAAATGATAAAATATCCTGTAAATATTTGATTTTAAGATATTTAGCAAATTAATAATTTTTTAATCTTTAGGAATTTTGTCTCATAGGTGACAAAATGTCCGCTTTGACGTATGGCTAAATCTAGTTTTTTAAGTATCGACAACCTGTCAGCAAATGATTTTGATGAAAATTCCGAATTGATTCCCTTAATGACTTCTGAGGATGAGGATGAAATTAACGCTGAAACGCTACCCGATTCACTTCCTATTTTGCCTCTTCGAAATACCGTGCTATTTCCAGGGGTTGTAATTCCAATCACCGCTGGAAGAGATTCTGCAATTGAACTATTGAAAGACGCCAATAATGGAGACAAAATCATAGGAGTTGTTGCTCAAAAGGATTCTGCCGTAGAGGAGCCTGGCGCCAATGACATTTATTTTCAAGGCACAGTCGCTAAAATTCTTCGGGTATTAAAAATGCCTGATGGTAACACAACCGTAATCATTCAAGGCAAGAAACGCTTTCAAATTGACTCAATTACACGGGAATCGCCCTATATGACGGCCAAAATAAAAGATATTGGAGATGCAAAACCTGATTATAGTGATCACGAATTTTCCGCAATTGTTGATTCAATAAAAGAAATTGCATTGCAGATCATTAAGCACAGTCCAAACATCCCTTCTGAGGCATCATTTGCCATCAAAAATATTGAGAGTAGTTCTTTTTTGATCAACTTCGTATCATCGAATATGAACCTAAAAGTAGAGGAAAAGCAAACTTTATTAGAAACACATGACTTGAAAGAAAGGGCAATGTCTACTCTACGATTTATGACTTTAGAGTTCCAAAAACTTGAACTTAAAAACGACATTCAATCCAAGGTTCAAAACGACCTTAATCAACAACAAAGGGAGTATTTCTTGCATCAACAGATGAAAACCATTCAGGAAGAATTGGGTGGATTGAGTTATGAGGAAGAAATTGACGAAATGAAAATTAGGGCCAAATCTAAAAAATGGTCCGAAGCTGTTTCCAAACATTTTGATAAAGAATTGGGTAAACTTCAGCGCATGAATCCTCAAGTAGCTGAATATTCTGTACAGCGCAATTATTTGGACTTGTTTCTTGATTTGCCTTGGAACGATTATAGCAATGATATTTTTGATTTGGTTAGAGCCAGAAAAATCCTCGATAGAGATCATTTTGGACTGGAGGAAGTAAAAGATAGAATAATAGAGTATTTGGCTGTATTGAAACTCAGAAACGACATGAAGTCGCCAATACTTTGTTTGTATGGTCCCCCAGGCGTAGGAAAAACTTCTTTGGGTAAGTCAATTGCAGAATCACTGGGTAGAGAATATGTCAGAATGTCTCTAGGTGGATTGAGAGATGAGGCCGAGATTCGTGGCCACAGAAAAACCTACATCGGAGCTATGCCGGGTCGAATCCTTCAAAGTATTAAAAAAGCGAAGACATCTAATCCAGTTTTCGTGTTAGACGAAATTGACAAACTCACCCAATCCCACCAAGGAGATCCTTCTTCGGCCATGCTTGAAGTTTTAGACCCAGAGCAGAACACTGCATTTTATGACAACTTTCTTGAAATGGGCTACGATCTCTCAAAGGTGTTATTTATTGCGACTGCCAATGCTTTGAATTCAATTCATCCAGCCTTGCTTGACCGAATGGAGCTCATTGCTGTCAATGGCTACACTATAGAAGAGAAAATTGAAATTGCAAAAAAACACCTGTTGCCCAAGCAACTCAAAGAACACGGTTTGTCAAATAAAGACTTAAAAATCAATAAAAAACAACTTGAACAGATTGTTGAGGGATATACTCGCGAATCGGGTGTTAGGGGACTAGACAAGCAATTAGCCAAAATGGTTCGAAATGTTGCCAAAAATATTGTAATGGAGATTCCCTATAACACAGTGGCCTCAACTCAGGACGTTGAGGACATACTTGGCCCTCCCAAAATGCTTCGGGACTTGTCCGAATCCAATGAAGTGGCAGGCATTGCAACAGGCTTGGCATGGACCAGTGTAGGTGGTGATATTCTGTTTATTGAATCTATATTGTCGAAGGGTAAAGGGAACTTGACCATTACAGGCAATTTGGGAACTGTCATGAAAGAGTCTGCTACCATCGCAATGGAATTCATCAAAGGCAACGCTTCTCATTTGAATATTGATGCCTCAGTTTTTCAAAATTACAATGTCCACATTCACGTGCCGGAAGGAGCCACGCCAAAAGATGGTCCTAGCGCTGGTATTACTATGCTTACCGCTTTGGTGTCTTCATTCACTCAGCGCAGAGTTAAGAAAGGATTAGCCATGTCGGGCGAAATAACGTTACGCGGTAAAGTGCTACCCGTTGGAGGAATAAAGGAAAAGATATTGGCGGCCAAAAGATCCAAAGTCAAGGAAGTAATTTTGTGTGAAGAAAACAAAAAAGATGTAGAAAAAATCAATCAAGACTATCTCAAAGGTTTGACCTTCCATTATGTGAACACCATGCAGGAAGTCATCGATTATGCGATTACTTCTCAAAAGGTGGTGCGCGCAAAAGCCCTGTAAGTCAATCTTAGAATAATTCATTTGGTTTAACGTTTTGAGTATGAATTGACAAAGGTGTTTTATGATCTGTTGTAGGTTGGTCTTTTTGGTGTTGTTGAGCAGTTTGTCTTCTTATGGACAAATTGGAGGCAATTCAACTTACCAATTTTTGAATCTCATGTCATCTCCAAGACAGGCTGGTTTAGGAGGAAAGACCATTACCAATATCGATTACGACGTTAGCCAAGGTCTTTATAATCCTGCGGCCATTAACCCTGAAATGGACCACCAATTGGCCCTAAATTTTGCCAATTACTTAGGAGATATTTCTTATGGTACGGCCTCCTATGCTTTTACTATCGACAGGCGCGTGCAAACTTTTCATATTGGAGTTCAATTCGTTAACTATGGCAAATTTGACGGATATGACGAGGCCGGAGTCCCTACAAATGAATTTTCGGCGTCCGAGTCCGCTTTGTCTGTAGGATATGCACGACGATTAGGACGGTCAGATTTTTATGGGGGTGCTGCTGTTAAAATCATTACCTCCAAACTGGAACAATACAACTCAATCGGCCTGGCTTCAGATTTAGGACTTGTGTACATCAATGAAGACCTGGATTTTAATATGGCCATTGCATTAAGAAATATTGGAGTTCAGCTTAAAACCTATGCTGGTATTCAAGAACATTTGCCATTTGAAATTACGCTTGGATTATCTCAAAAATTGGAAAACGTTCCAATCCGCTGGCACTTGACACTTGAGAATCTCCAACAATGGCCTTTAGGCGCGCCAAGTCCAGCAAGAGTTGAAACCGATTTGGATGGAAATCAAACCAATGAAAAGATAAGTTTTGCCAATAAGGCCCTAAGACACGTGATTTTTGGTGTGGAACTTTTTCCTGATAGAGGATTCAACTTGCGCATTGGCTATAGTTTTCGACGAGCTGAAGAATTGAGAATTTTG
>JALRKI010000138.1 GCA_023254815.1 Flavobacteriaceae bacterium | reverse complement strand
CAACATATTTAACTTTCAGGGTAATGATATCATGGCCTATCATTGGCCAGGAGAAAATGGCTGCGTTTTGTTGGCTCACGGATGGGAAAGCAATTCCACAAGATGGGAAAAGTTGGTTGCTAGGCTGCAAGAAAAGAACATAGGATCGGTAGCACTTGACGCCCCTGCTCATGGGGCTTCGGGAGGACGGTCTTTTCAAGCCATTCTTTATGCGAATTTCATCAATGTTGTTGCCCAACACTACCAGGTTAATGCCATGGTTGGGCATTCTGTAGGTGGAATGGCGTGTGCCTTTGCGACCCAATACCCTGGGTCACCTCAACTGAACAAATTGGTTTTGATAGGAGCTCCAAATAATTTTACGGGAGTGTTGAAACGTTACAGCAATCTGCTGGGTTATAGCAGTAGGCTTAGAGAGGCCTTAAATCATGAAGTGTTTCGTCGATTTGGATCACCGCCCGAAACTTTTTCTACTCAAAGGTATTTGAACAATCCAGAGGTGACGACTTTGATCATCCATGATGTCAACGACAAAATAATCCCTTATACTGATGCGGAAGAAATCGTAATGAATGTTGCAGGAGTCAAACTTATTTCTACTAAAGGTTTTGGCCATGGTCTTAAACATCCAGAAGTAGTTTCCGAGATTGTAAGCTATATTTGCAATTGATATGGATGAAGACATGACTATTCGAGTCAATAAATTTCTCAGTGAGTCTGGATTTTGTTCTCGCCGCAAGGCTGATGAACTTATAGATGCTGGACAGGTGTTAATAAATGGGCAACCCATTGAAAAAGGAACACGTGTCTCTCAAGGGGATTGTGTGACCGTCAATGGACAATTGGTTGAGAAGTCAGGAGAGCAATTTGAATACTTGGCATTTAACAAACCTGTAGGCATTGTCTGTACGACTGATACGAAACGAGAAAAGGACAACATCATTGATTACCTCAATTATTCTAAACGCGTTTTTCCAATTGGAAGATTGGATAAGATGAGCGAGGGGTTGATCTTACTCACTAACGATGGGGATATTGTCAATAAAATTTTGAGGTCAAGCAATAATCATGAAAAGGAATATTTGGTAACCGTAGATCAAAGCATTTCTCAAACCTTCGTTGATCGTATGTCGAAGGGTGTACCTGTATTGAACACCATTACCAAACCTTGCAAAGTCACCAAAGTCAATCAGCATACCTTTAAGATTATTCTAACTCAAGGCCTGAATCGTCAAATTAGAAGAATGTGCGAGTACTTTAACTACGAAGTCATGACTCTTAAGCGCTTGAGAATTATGAACATCGTATTGGACATGCCTGTGGGCGAAATGAGACATTTGAGACAAGCCGAAATTGAACAACTCAAAGCCTCATTGAGCAATTCGAAGAAAACGATGAAATAAGTCTAATTTTGGTTACGCTTGCAGGCCAGAAGCGTATTTTTCAATAACATGGCGATAGTCATTGGCCCCACCCCTCCTGGTACTGGTGTGATGTAACTGCATTTTGGAGCGACATGCTCAAAATCAACGTCACCTACAATCTCATAACCTTTAGGACTTTCATTGCTCGGTACTCGAGTGATGCCCACATCAATTATTACGACTCCTTCCTTAACCATGTTAGCCTTCAGGAATTTAGGGATCCCCAAAGCCATGACGATGATATCGGCTTGATTGGTAAGGCTTGATAAATTCTTAGTATTAGAATGTGTCAAAGTGACGGTTGCATTTCCTGGATTACCCTTTCTACTGAGAAGAATACTCATTGGACGACCAACAATGTGAGAACGTCCAACCACGACAACATGCTTTCCTTTGGTCTCTACATTATAGCGCTCTAACAGTTCCAAAATGCCAAAAGGTGTGGCTGGTATAAAGGTATCCATTTCCAGCGCCATTTTGCCAAAATTTGACGGATGAAACCCGTCAACATCTTTTAGTGGATCAATGGCCATTAATATTTTATTTTCATCAATGTGTTTTGGCAATGGCAACTGAACAATGTAACCATCAATGTCCTTGTCGGCGTTGAGCCGGGCAACTTCTTTTAACAATTCGGCTTCGGAAATATTGTCGGGCAAATGAATTAGAGTGGACTGAAAACCCACTTGTTGGCAAGAACGCACCTTGCTGCCGACGTAGGTTAAACTGGCGCCGTCTTCTCCCACCAAAACCGCAGCCAAATGAGGAATATTTTGTCCAGACGATTTCATCCTATTGACTTCCTCTGCAATTTCTAGTTTCAAATCAGAGCTCGTTTTTCTGCCGTCAAGTAAAATCATCAGATATCCTTTTTGCCGACGAAGATAATCAATATTGGAGGGTTCCTAAAATCATGGAGAAAAGGATTTCCCCAATCTATTGTTTATAAATATTAGAAATTACCAAAACATGAGGAAAGGTGATTGCCGCCAAAAAAGAAAAGAAAATGGTGATGAAAACACTGTCGTCATTTTTAAAGACAAAATACATCAGAGTCAAACCTAGAAGTGCGACAATCCAATTAAATAGTGATTGGCGTACATAACTGAGGACGGACTTAAAATTGATGTCTCCATAAAGAAATTTGATTTGGTCACTCAATGATGGAATGGCGTGCCAAAGAACAAAGTAAGCCGCAAATGCCCAAATCAAAGAAGCTGCATTGAACAATAGAAAAAACAACAAGAAATAGAACAACTCTTCAATAGATTTTTGTTTGACATAATCTGAATCAACCATGTAGCTTCCAAGTGAAATGCTGATTACACCAAAAAAAACCAAGCCATTTAAAAGGGTGTTTTCTGATAAATTGAATTGGGCAATATCAAAAATGACCGCCGTAGTTTCCTCAAAGTTGCAAAAAAACAACAATAATAATATTGTCATTCCATAGCAAAAAAAGAAAAAGCGGCTCGCCCAAGCACTTCCCTTTACCCTGTTAGCCCAATGCTGTTCACCAAAGTGGTAGGCACTAAAAAGCACAAATGAGGTCAAAGCCATCAAAGGCCATTTATAGAAAAAAACGGCAGCAGTCAGTATTACTAACAAGTAAATCAATAATACAGATGTCATTTTGGTGTTTTTACTGGACAGGACTTTTTTGATCAAAATCAAGTCATTTGAACCATGAAGAATTCCGACACTTAAAATGAGAACATATCCAAAAACGTCCGCCAATTGAGGCGAAAAATTGATCGCAACCCACATGAAGAGGAATGTAGTGATCAAACTGAAATTGCGAGATGTTGAATATTGTATGGTTGATATTGTCAATTGATTAAAATTATTTTGATTAAAATATCAAATTCATTAATTAATTGTCTAAATTTACTTAAACAAAAATCATTAAAACAATTATTATGGGATTTTTATCAAATTCAATTTTGTTGGCCGGGAGCATGCAAAAGCTTGGGGCAACTGATTATGTAGACTTTACATTCTTTGTTGGATGTATGGCTATGATGGCAGCTTCTGCTTTCTTTTTTCTTTCCATGAATAGCTTCGACAAAAAGTGGAGAACCTCTATCCTAGTATCTGGTTTGATCACTTTTATTGCTGCTGTACATTACTGGTACATGAGAGATTACTTTGGAGCTTTCGACGAGTCTCCAACATTTTTCCGCTATGTGGATTGGGTCCTCACAGTGCCATTAATGTGTGTTGAGTTCTACCTAATTCTTAAAGTTGCTGGTGCTACCAAGTCTTTGATGTGGCGCCTCATCGTATTGTCGGTTGTAATGTTAGTTACAGGATATTGGGGCGAAGCTGTTGATCCAGGACAAGCTGCGCTTTGGGGCTTCATCTCAGGAGCAGCATATTTTGTCATAGTATATGATATCTGGTTAGGTAAAGCAAAGCAATTGGCCGTAGCTGCTGGAGGACATGTTCTTAAAGCTCATAAAATCCTTTGTTGGTTCGTTCTTGTTGGATGGGCTATTTATCCATTAGGTTATATGGCAGGAACTGGCGCAGGTCAGTGGTATGCAATGGTTGGAGACCTTGGATTGAACATGGACATCATTTACAACATTGGTGACGCGATCAACAAAATTGGTTTCGGACTTGTAGTTTACTCTTTAGCAGTAAGTTCTTCTGAAGCTTAATTCGTTAAAAGCAAAATTAAAGGCTGCATTTTTGTGCAGCCTTTTTTTTTACACGAATTTTTAATTGACCCCCATTACATTCTCTCAGGAGCATCGATACCCAAAAGTCCTAAGGCTCGTTCGATAATCAAGCCAGTAGCATGGGAAAGTTCCACTAAAAAGGCTGTTTGATCGACATTTTCATTGCCGAAAATAGCAACATTCTGATATAGCGCATTGAACGATTTAACCAAATCGTAAAGGTAATTGGCCATTAGAGCAGGGCTATACGCTTCGGCAGCCAGTTGAACAGTATTTGGAAACTTCATCAAATCCTTAATCAAGTTTTTCTCTCTTGGATCAAGGCTAATTTTATCCGGTTCAAAATTTCTTGAACCAGAATATTTCCTAACAATAGCACAAATTCGGGCGTGAGTGTATTGAATGAATGGCCCAGTATTTCCTTGAAAGTCTATTGATTCCTTAGGATCAAACAAGATGCGTTTCTTGGGATCTACTTTTAGAATGTAGTATTTCAATGCACCTAATCCAATTTGCTGATAAACCACCTCTTTTTCAGAATCGGAGTACCCATCGAGCTTTCCTAATTCTTGTGCAATGGTTTTTGCCGTAGCGGTCATCTCCTCGATCAAATCATCGGCGTCAACAACAGTACCTTCGCGGCTTTTCATTTTCCCACTGGGCAAATCAACCATACCA
>JALRKI010000121.1 GCA_023254815.1 Flavobacteriaceae bacterium | reverse complement strand
CAAAGAGATAAGACCACAGAGTAGAGGATGGGATGGAACGTACAATGGTGAATTGATGCCTTCGAGTGATTACTGGTTTACAGTAAATTATAGAGATCCAAACACAGATGAACTCAAGGAGTTTAGAGCACATTTCACCCTCAAAAGATAAATTAAAAAGGCCTGAAAATCAGGCCTTTTTTTACAAATTAAATCCTAAGGTTAGAAAAATATTGTTGTTCTTACTTTGGATGCCAGCCAACGGAGCAGAATCAGTCGTTCCCACTTGATACAGTTGATTGGTTCGATTTTGCTCAAAGGTAGAATATGACAAATCTAACCGTGTATTGCCAAAGTTGTAACCCAATCCAAAAGAAATGGTCGATGAATCATCCATGATAGCCTTGTTGAGGTATGGCGATTCGACCAAGGCGTACCCCCCTCTGACACTGAACCGTTCAACTCTAAATTCACCACCTAGTCGAAAGGTCTGAGCAGAGGTCAGAGCATTGCTCATAATTTCGTTTTGAGCAGCAAAATAGCTGTCTTTAACGGGCCGAAATTTGGTATTTGAATAGTCCTTGAGAGAATAATCAATACTAATCAATCCAATTTTCCCTAAAATTAAAGCGCCACTAGCGGTTACTCTACCAGGGGTTTCGAGTCGGTACTCTGGATAGACATTTACTGAATTAGGGTCAACTGAGAAATTATAATCCACGCTGCCGTCATCAAACAAAATACCGTCAGTACTTCGAGTAAATATAGATTGGGTGCTTTCTTCAGTAATCGTATACCAAGTTGGAGAATCATATGTCAGCCCAAGTCTTATCGATGGATTGACTTTATAAATTCCGCCCAGTTGAAATGAAAATCCGCTTCCGGTAACGGACAAATCATTTGAAAACTCAACAGTATTGATCAATGAGCCAGGATTACTGTTAGTTTCTTTCATAAAGGTTGATTTTCGAAATTCAATCGTATGAGCGTTCAAATTCAAACCTAAGTATAGTTTTTCTTCGTACTGCATGGCCAAGTTTATTCCTAACTTTCCATTGTAGTCTGAAGTGTCATAGGTGAATGACTGATCAAAAGAACCAGAAGCAATGTTAGAATAGTACATGGTGTTGTTGTCATCATAACTATTGGGTTCCAAAATATAACTCTCGTACCCCAAAAAGGCTTGTTGATTGCTAAACCCGTAATTTGCACCAATATAATTGTAGGCTTGAGTCAGTGTTTCATTGGGATATGAAGAAATAGTATTCAACTCAAGACCTTGAGCATTGGCTAGAAAATATCGGTCAATGGATTGGTTTGATGTACCCCGTGCATGAAATGAATTATCCATCTTTTGGGCTCTGTCATATACTAGGCTTAGAGCAAATCTTTTGACTTTGGAATTCATGTTGGTGTTGTTAAAAACAAATGCAGCTCCGAGTTGGTCGAATCCGATGTTGCCATCATTGTTTTTGACAGCTGAGTTGAAATAGTTTGTTGTGTTTTTAAACCTATTGCTACTTAGAGTGCCAGAAACATAGGACTTTGAAAAAATAGCTGAGCCTGCAGGATTGACATTCACAGCCGACAAATCCCCTCCCAGCGCACCAAAAGCTCCGCCAAGAGATTGAAAGCGAGCAGTACCTTGAATTTGATTAAAACCATATCGGACAGCATCTGTTATATCTTGAGCAGAAAGTAGTTGAACAAAAAATTGGAGCATTAAGAAAAAGGAAATTTTTTTCATAAAGAAAATATTTGTTGTTAAAAAAGTTAAACAAACGGTTTAGTTGTTACCTCGTCTTCTGTTGCTGCTAGATGTTTCCCTTGACGAAGAAGATGTCGTTCTGGTTGAGGTATTTCCCGATGAGTTGTTCGATCTTGAATAGTTGACGTTTGAATTATTCGAAGATGGGCGGAACTTTGAGGTCTCCACTGCAGGTGTCACAGGTCTCGATGATTCCATTGGTCTAGTATTGTTTGCACTCGCAGGACTGTCTTTAATAACTCTTCTACTTGACGACTGGTTAACTCTTGGGCTACTAGAATTATTTGGTCGAACTGAGGTTGGGCGAGACGAATTGACTGGTCGTGTTACATTTGGTTGTGAAGAACTGGGTCTTGACACATTTGGCCGAACAGAATTAGAAGGTCGGGAATTTCCAAGAGGACGTGCATTTGAGTCTTCCTGACTTGGGCGATTTACACTATTGAACAAGCTAGATGTTGGTCTCGTATTTAAGGAGGTGGATTTCGTACCTCTTGTTGAGCGATTCATTGTTCTTTGTAGGCTTTCGCGACTGGAGGCGCTTAAAAGTCCATTATTGCTAGCACCTCTGCCACCCCGATGACCATTCACTAGCACCACATCATGCCCGCCATAATAATGGCCATTGTAATAATTCCCATAATGGGGATATGAATAATATGGATGACCGTAGGGATAACCGTAATACCCGCCATAGTAATAGGGATAATACCAAGGCTCATAGGGGTAAAAACCAGGACCCCAATAATTGTATCCGTAATAGTAGTTCCAATTGCCAAAACCAATAGACCAATTCCAAGGTCTGTAGTAATAGGGTCTCCAATAAGGACTGTATCCAAAATCGTGGTAAATAGTGACATGGACTTCTTCGCTTTCTTGACCCCATCCACCATAATTGTACTGACTTTCCTCATTATCATCATAATTCTCACTAGAGTAATCATCGACATTTGTGATAACCTCACTCTCAGTATCGTAAGAAGCTGCCAATTCTTTCAGTTGGTTAGTGTAATAACCATTGCTGTTATCCTTGCCTACATTTTCTGAGGTGGTATTCTCTTTAGTGACTTCTTGATTGTAAACTACTTCGGTTGTCCTGTCATCATAGATGTCATCATTCATTGATCCAGCATATTGAAATGATCCACAACTCATGGCTGTGCTCATTAAAATACCTGTTCCTAAAATCTGTATTTGTCGAAGTGAGATAAGAAGTCGCATAGATTCAATTTTAATTGTTGAACATTCCAAAAATAGTTAGTTTTGCTAACTATCCGGTTATAGTTTTACAACATCTGTGCCAAAATATTTTTATGGAAAAAAAAATTACTCCTAGATCCGAAGATTACTCCAAATGGTATAACGAATTGGTTGTTCAAGCGGATTTAGCCGAAAACTCTGCCGTGAGGGGGTGTATGGTAATCAAACCATATGGGTATGCTATTTGGGAAAAAATGCAAGCTCAACTGGATAAAATGTTTAAGGCAACAGGCCATCAAAATGCCTATTTTCCACTTTTTGTTCCAAAAAGTTTATTTGAAGCTGAGGAAAAAAATGCCGAAGGTTTTGCAAAGGAATGTGCTGTAGTAACACATTATAGGTTGCAAAGTGATCCTGATAATCCAGGCAAATTGAGAGTAGACCCTAATGCAAAACTTGAAGAGGAATTAGTTGTTAGACCCACAAGTGAAGCTATTATTTGGAGCACCTACAAGGGTTGGATTCAGTCTTACCGGGATTTGCCTATTTTGATTAATCAATGGGCCAATGTAGTGCGCTGGGAAATGAGAACCCGACTTTTTTTAAGAACTGCTGAATTCTTGTGGCAGGAAGGTCATACGGCTCACGAATCAAAAGCTGAAGCCATAGAAGAAACGATTCAAATGACCAACGTTTACGCCAATTTTGTGGAAAATTTTATGGCTATTCCAGTCATTAAAGGAAAAAAAACACCTAGCGAGCGATTCGCCGGAGCGGAAGAAACCTATTGCATAGAGGCCCTGATGCAAGATGGAAAGGCCCTGCAAGCTGGAACTTCTCATTTTTTAGGCCAGAATTTTGCCAAGGCCTTTGACGTTAAATTCACCACCAAAGAAGGTAAACAGGAATACGTTTGGGCAACTTCTTGGGGTGTGTCCACCCGTTTAATGGGCGCATTGGTGATGACACATAGTGACGATTTTGGATTGGTACTTCCTCCAAAATTAGCCCCTATTCAAGTGGTGATTGTCCCAATTTATAAGGGTACTGAGCAATTGGAACAAATTGACAAGATTGCCTTACTATTGGTAGAAGATTTAGTTAAGAAAGGAATTTCGGTTAAATACGACAACAGAGATACTATGAGACCTGGAGCAAAATTTGCGCAATACGAGTTACAAGGTATCCCAATTAGGCTGGCCATTGGACCAAAAGATTTGAACGAGAGTACGGTTGAATTGGCTCGACGCGATACACTCGAAAAAAACATTTACCCTATAAAAGGGATTGAAGAAGTGATAGTTTCTACCTTGGAAAATATTCAATTTAATTTGTTCCAACGGTCTTTAGATTTTCGAGCAAAACACACTACCAAAGTAGATACCTTTGAAGAATTTAAGTCCACAATTGAAGAAAAAACTGGCTTTGTTTCCGCTCATTGGGACGGTACAGAGGAAACTGAAGCCGAAATCAAAGCGTTGACAAAAGCTACCATTCGTTGTATTCCTCTTGAAAATCAGCAGGAACCAGGCTTTTGTGTCTTTTCAGGAAAGCCTTCAAACCAGCGTGTGTTGTTCGCCAAGGCATATTAGTATATTCTTTAAAAATATCAATCAACTATTGCACCGTATGAAAATAGTTGTATTTTTGCCACCGCGTTAGAAACAAACCTTTTAGGGGTGTTTTGAAATAATGAAATTAATGGCCCGTTCGTCTATCGGTTAGGACGCCAGGTTTTCATCCTGGTAAGAGGGGTTCGATTCCCCTACGGGCTACATAAAAATATAAATATTATGGCAAATCATAAATCAGCTTTAAAACGAATTCGCAGCAGCGAGAAGAAACGTGTGATCAATCGTTATCAACACAAAACAACTCGAAATGCAATTAAGAAATTGCGTGAGCTTACTGATAAGTCAGAAGCCCAAGCTATGTTGCCATCTGTTATTTCCCTAATAGACAAATTAGCTAAGAAAAATATCATTCATGACAATAAAGCGGCGAATTTGAAATCAGGATTGACTCGTCGTGTTAGTGCTTTGTAAAAAAAGTTTATAGTAAAAAAAAAAGGCGCTTTTTATAAGCGCCTTTTTTTGTTGCCCTTTTTTAATAATTCCTCTAGGCGTTCATCGAAATCAAGAACTCCTCGTTATTTCGAGTTTGCTTAAATCGTTCGTTGATAAACTCCATTGCCTCTACAGGATTCATATCGGCCAAATACTTTCTCATGATCCA
>JALRKI010000088.1 GCA_023254815.1 Flavobacteriaceae bacterium | reverse complement strand
GCTTTTTTTTGAAGGCAGTCACTTTAATTTCGATTAATAGATCCGGATGTGGGAGTTGGTGCACAGCAACAGTTGTTCGGGCTGGTCCAGTTTTGTGGTCAAAATAGGTGGCATAAACTTCATTATAGCCCGCAAAATCATTCATGTTTACCAAGAATACGGTGACGTCAACCACATCCTTAAGACTGGCTCCTTCTTCCGAAAGAAAGTCTTTGATGTTTTCCAATACCGCTTTGGTTTGAGTTTTAATGTCCAAATGCTTGGTCCCCATAGCGTCAATAACATCAACACCATCAATGGTATTATCGGCCTTTCTTGAACTTGTGCCAGATACAAATAAGAAGTTGCCGACTCGTTTAATATGCGGATAAGCTCCTCTGGGAGTTGCTTTGCCTGGTATAATTTTTCCTTCTGACATGAGAATAAAGATAGTTAATTGTTTATTGCTTCCAATCCATGCCGGTTGATCTCTGTTAATAATGTTTCTAAATCACCATGAATAATGGGATTATTTTCACTTATTTGGTCCAACAGGAATTGATCTTGAGCCCGACCTCTAAGCATGGCTTCTCGATAGCCAATATGTTCATTGAAAGTCACTAAAGCGTATTTAGAAAAATAGGAATCTGGGAATTGTTGCTCGAGCAAAATTTCTAACCGTCTTTTTTCTCTAAATATAGGATTGGCGACGTGATCTTTCATTTCATGAAAGTTGTCAATAGCCAAATCAGCAATAGCATCTGTGTCCTTTTTACGGTTAGCTTGATAAGCCTCAAAAACTTGTTGCCAATTGCCGCCATGGTTTTCTATGGCTTCATCAAGGACTACAACGTCCTCAAAGGAGGCATTCATGCCTTGTCCATAGAAGGGCACAATGGCATGAGCAGCATCACCCATCAACAAGGTATTCCCCTTATAATGCCAACGGTCACACTTGATAGTCCCCAAATTTGAAGTTGGATTGCTGAAAAAATCTTCAATCAAATTCGGCATCAGAACAAATAAATCCTCGAATTCAGACTTAAAAAAATGAGTTACTGCATTGGCATCTTTAAGATTTGAAAAATTGAATTCACCTTCGGTGTTATTCAAAAAGAGAGTTACGGTAAAGCTTCCATCCAAATTGGGCAAAGCGATGCACATGTATTCGCCTCTAGGCCAAATATGGAGCGCGTTGTTCTCAGCCCTGAATCCACCATTGTTGGCTGGAGGTATTTCAAGTTCTTTGTAGCCATGAGAAAGAAACTCCTGACTGACGTTGATGTTGAATAAGGGATGAGATTCGTAACTTTTTCGCAATGAGGATCCAGCTCCGTCGGTGCCAAAAATTACTTCTCCTTTTACCTCAATAGACTTGTTCTCTATCTCATTAAAAAAATAAGCGATCTTACGCTCTATGTTCACAGAACTGCAAGGGTGATTGAAGTGCAAAGTTACGTTGGGCATGGCTTCCGCTTCGTCCAAAATTAGGGCTGTTAACCCTTGGCGGGAAATGGAGTTGATGTATTCGTGAGTCCTACCACTGTAGGGCGAAAGTTGTTTTGCTCCATTTTTCTGATGCAGCATTCGACCAGTCATGGGAATACATAGAGACAATACTTTTTTTTCAAGCCCAACCAATTTCATTCCTTTGTTACCGCGATCAGAGAAGGCCAAATTAATGGACCTTCCACCCTCGGAATGTGCTTTTCTCAAGTCAGATCGTTTTTCATAAACCTCTACATTGAGTCCTCTCTGTGCCAGTCTTAAAGCTAAGAGGGAACCGCAAAGACCGGCACCCAAAATAACAACAGGTTTAGTCATTGAGTATTATTTTAAATAGTTGGACCATTTGAAAGATGTCTTCAAATCGATTGTAAAGAGGCACGGGTGCTACTCGAATCACATCGGGCTCACGCCAATCGGAAATGACCCCAGCTTTGGTCAATTTGTCATGTATTGATCTGTCGGCATTTTTGATTCGAATACTGAGTTGACAGCCTCTTTCGTTGATATTTTTTGGAGTAATTACCTCAATTCTATCATCTCTTAGGGCCGCTAACATGAACTCAAAATATTCGGTTAGTTTTTTCGATTTGTCAATCAAGGCGGGCATTCCCGCCGTCTTAAATAGGTTCAGGGAGGCACGAATGGCTGCCATTGATAGGATTGGAGGATTGCTCAATTGCCATCCTTCGGCTCCAAAAAGCTGATCGAACGGCTGGCGCATGTTAAATCGAGTTTCCTTATTGTGATTCCACCACCCAGACAATCTGTTTAGTTCTGGTTTATCGGCATGTCTTTCGTGAACAAAACAACCACTCAAACTCCCAGGCCCTGAATTAAGGTATTTATAAGTGCACCAAATGGCAAAATCGGCTTCGCTATCATGAAGGTTAAGGGCCACATTTCCAGCGCCATGTGCACAGTCAAATCCAACCATACAACCATATTGATGTCCAAGTCGAGTAATTCTCTTGAGGTCAAAATATTGCCCAGTGTAATAGTTTACTCCACCTATCATCACCAAGGCAATTTCATTACCTTGATCTTTCATGATCTGCTCTAAATCATCGTAATTCGGCAATATTTCCCCTGCTCTAGGTGACCACAATATCAAGCTTTCTTGTGGATCGAGATGGTGATGTCTGAGTTGAGATTCCACAGCGTATTTGTCCGAAGGAAAAACGTCGCTTTCAATTAAAATTTTAAATCGACTCTTGGTTGGTTGAAAGAACGATGCCATCATGAGATGTAAATTGACTGTCAAGGAATTCATTACGACCACTTCGTGATTTTTCGCACCCACAATTTCTGCCATGGCTTCGGTCAAAAACTCATGATAATGAAGCCATGGAAAGTGACCTTGGGTGTGCCCTTCTACGCCCAGTTGAGCCCATTTATCCAGCTCAGTTTCAACAAAAGATTTAGTAACTTTTGGTTGAAGTCCTAAAGAGTTACCACAGAAGTATATTAGGGGTTTGCCAGATTGATCGGTAGGAATGTGAAATTGTGTTCGAAATTCACTCAATTCATCTGTTGCGTCTAAGTGTTTTGCAAACTCTAAGCCTGACTGAAATTTCATTTCCTTTGTTTACCGAGTTTAACAAAGGTACGAAATATACTCTGGTTAAAATGGACTTAGTCTTCCTTCAATAGCTCGGGAAATTTTTTCTTGAACCGATTCAATCTAGGAATGGACACCTTTTGGATGTAAGGATGGTTGGGATGATTTTTTTCGTAATCTTGATGATACTCTTCACCCTTAAAGAATTTTTGAAAAGGCAAAACTTCGGCTGCGATGTTAGCATTAAGCAATTTGGACAATGCCTCTTTCTTTTGGAGAATCAATTTTTTTTGCTGGTCATTTTGATAAAAAATGATTGAGCGGTACTGCGAGCCGTGATCGGGACCTTGTCCATTGACCTGTAGCGGATCTTGAGAGCCAAAATAAACATCCAACAGCGCAGAAAATTTGACAATTTTTGGGTCGTAAATAACTTCAACGGTTTCAGCATGACCTGTTTTCCCAGTATTACTCATTTCGTAATTGATGGTAGGAGTTGTGCCACCAGCATATCCATTGATAACTTCTGTAACTCCTTTGACGCTTTCAAATACAGCCTCGACACACCAAAAGCATCCACTAGCAAAATACGCCTTTGACAACCCGTTTTCCATAGGTACTTCAACAGGAGGCTGACTTGATAATTCGGTTTGCTTATTGGCTTGAACTTGTTGATTGCAGCCAAGTAAAAATAGGGATAGAGCGAACATCACAATATTCATATCAATGGGGTTTTGATTGAGTTTGTAAAAAAAAATGAACCAAATATCTTAGAGTGAGGCTAACATTGCCGCCATTTTGTTTTTTTGCTCTTCCGCCAATTCTGAATCGACCAAAATACGTCCACTATGCTCGTCGATAATGATGCGTTTACGTGCTGCGATTTCAAATTGTACTTGAGGCGGTATGGTAAAGAAAGACCCTCCTGAGGCACCTCTCTCAATAGCAACAACGGCCAAACCGTTTTTAACATTTTTTCTGATGCGGTTGTAAGCAGCAATCAGTCGCTCCTCAATTAAGCCTTGGTATTCTTTTGATTTTTCGAGTAATGCAGTTTCTTCTTTTTCCGTTTCGGCCATGATGTCACCCAGTTCGGCTTGCTTGTGTTTCAGGTGGTTTGAGCGCTCTTCAATTTGAGCTTTGGTCCCGGCAATAACTTCATTTTTTTGCTCTATTGAGGCATAATATTCTGCTATATGTTTTTCAGCAAGCTGCATTTCCAATTCTTGGAATTCAATTTCTTTAGATAGTGAATTGTATTCTCTATTGTTTCGAACATTTTTTTGTTGTTCGGCGTATTTTTTTATCAACAACCTCGCTTCTTCAATCAAATTTTTCTTTGCCTTGATTTGATCATTAAGCTCAATAATACCTGCTTCCAATTTGTCTAGTCGCGTGGTTAATCCTTGAATTTCATCTTCTAGGTCTTGAACTTCCAATGGCAATTCACCGCGTACCATGCGGATTTCATCTACTCTAGAGTCGATCAATTGCAAGTTATATAGTGCTCTTAGGCGCTCTTCTACCGAAATTTCTACTGTTTTAGCCATGCTTATAATACCTTACGGGATTCGTGTTAATTGCTGTTACAAGGATTGCAAAATTAGGTATTTTTTCCTTAAGATAATCAGCAATCAATTTTTTTGTAAACTGTTCGCTTTCATAATGTCCAATATCTACCAATAACAAATCGTTTTCCGCTCGGAAAAAGTCGTGATACTTGAGATCAGATGTGATAAAAGCATCGGCGCCACTGGCTTTGGCGTTGCTTATAGCAAAACTTCCAGATCCCCCAAGAACTGCGACTTTGGTAATTTGATTTTTGTCACAATCTGTGTATCTAATTTGTTGGCAATTGAATTTGGAGTATAACAAATCTAAAAACTCCATTTTATTAAGGGATTGAGGAAGACTTCCAACCATTCCCATACCAATGTCATTTCTTTTGTTATCCAGAGGGATGAGGTCGTAAGCCACTTCTTCATAAGGATG
>JALRKI010000167.1 GCA_023254815.1 Flavobacteriaceae bacterium | reverse complement strand
TTGAAATGTTTAATTACAAACATTACACGCCCTTCGGGTGCTTTCTGAATGGGGTTTTAATTGGCATAACAGCAGGTTGGACCACCACACGAATATATTCTGGCAAACAATTGGAGTTAGACAATGTGGTCATGGATTCGTCTTTACGTTCTCAAGGATTGGGTAAAGATTTTATGGCATGGATAGAAAATTGGTGCAGAGATCGGGGCTATGAAAGCATTGAACTCAATTCTTACGTGGACAGTCCAAAGGCCCATAAATTTTATTTTAATCTGGGCTGTCGCATTGCTGGATTTCATTTTATTAAAAAACTTGACTAGGAAATTGTACTTTTACCCAATCAAAGCTTGACAGATGGAAGAAAATACACAACCCACCATTCAGATTACCAAAAGCGGAAAAGTAGTCGTTACCAATGCCAAAGACATCGATTTGCTCGATGGAGATGGTAACCCCATTCCAAAAAGAAATCGTTTCTCACTATGCAACTGTGGCAAGACTTCCGATGGGCCTTTTTGTGATGGATCACACAACGCCTAGTCTATAGAAAGGGCTTCCTATATTGTTAAAATCGTCTCTATCCAATTTGCTTTAGAAGGCCAAGCCTTTGCTTTTATATTTTTCTGGAGATCCTCGTAGTCACTTTTCGAAAGCTCAATACTTTGCTTCAGTTTATTTTTAGCCGAATTTGGATCAAAAAAGTCAAAATAAAATCCAGTTTGCCCTTGGTCTATCATTTCGGAGGACCCTCCAGTGTGGTTGGCGAGAACAGGAATTCCAAAAGCCAAAGCCTCTAAAATAACAGTGGCCAAAGGTTCGTTCCATACGGAAGGCACAAGGAGATATTTTATTTTAGGAAAAAACTCCTCTGGGACGGTTTGTCCCATATAGGTTAAGGATGGATTGGAATTTACATAAGCCAAAAAATCGTCAAAATATTGCCCTTTGCCAGAACCCGCAATAAGTACATTTGCCCCAATAGATTCTAGTAGGTCAAGGTGCCGTTTAAGAAATTGAAGAATTCCCTTATTTTCTGCAATGGTTCCCAAATAACCTAGGGTAAATGTAGGATTTGATTCCATCTGGAGTGAAGTTCTGGTACCCACCTCTTGCCTTGGATTATAAACCACTTTGGCGGTCTTGAAATTGAGATCCGATGTGAGATTGTCTTGAAGCGCCTTACTCACAAATACACTGTCGACAGAGCGGCTGAAAAGCTTAACTGGCGCTCTGAGCCATGCGCAACCCAGACACGTTTTAGAACAATTTTGACCAGCTTTATACCTAGAAGATTTGACACAAGAATAATAATAATCATGGGTAATTTGGACAAATTTGATGTTACAGATCTTTGCCGCCATCAAAACATTGAACCCATAATAGGTGATGTTGTGAGCGTATATCACCTTCACTTTTTTGGTGATGAAAAAATAGATCAATTCTAAGAATAGCAAAGGATTGAACAAATCCAAAAGGTGGTAAGCCAGTTTGAGAAGCCGACTTTGCTGAGTGATTTTTTTAGGGCTACAAACGTTGCCAAAAAAAACAGGAAGAAATCGATAGTCGCCTTGTCGCGCACCCTTGTGAGTAAGCACTATTGGCTCAATTCCTCGTTGAACTAGTTCGTCAATAAATAGCTTTGCCATTTTCTCCGCGCCTCCATGATGATAGGGAGGGAGTATAGCGCTAATAACCAATGTTTTTGTCATTGTTTAAGTTTTGACACGGAGTAAGATACATAAATTGCTAACAGTAGTTCATACATCAAATAGGAATAGACTACCGCTGCAATCATTTTCGTGAACTGTCCAACAATAAATACAAACAAAATAAAGAGGGCAATTAACGCATAAAGCGCTCGGGTGTAATCATGTCTTTTTGAAGAAAACAGCAAGCAGCCATTTCCTAGAAACTCCGTGCAAGCATACAACGGCAACGCGAAAATCAAGAGGCCAAACAATGAGGCCGAACTGTAATTGGCAATAAAAAATACCTCAGCAATATCATCTTGAGCCAAGGTCAGAGCACATGCAGCAATGAGAGAAGCGGCAATGAAAACCTTAAGGTATTTTTTATGAAGTGCGGACACTTTGTTGTGCAGAGTTTGGGGTATCAATGACTGGTTAGCCGATGTCATGATCAGCCTAAACAATCGGAAAATTTTCTCATACAGTTCAAAGGCAATGATATTGGCGGGCCCAAAGAATGTTGCGCTGAAAAATTTGGACAATTTCAAGGGAAGATCAACCGCGTCGATGGTCAAAAATCCATGAGCAGCCAATTGCATTTCAGACCTAAGTATACTCCATTTTATAGGCTGAAAGCTAAATCCCTTTTTAGTCATGATGTATGCCCACGCAACAAACGCGGCAAGACCACTGCTGATTGAAATCAGGGTAAGCGCCTCTTGCATACCGGGCTGCAACAGGAACAAATAGCCAACAATTAAAGACTTTGGAAGTGCATTAAAAATTAAATTTTTCGAATTTTCTCCAATTCCATTGAAAAACCAATATGGGAAAAAGGCTTCATAACAAATTGGTAAAAATCCGACAATCAATAGATAGGTATGTGTAGCCACCGGAAATAAAATCATTACTGTCGCTAAATAAACCCCAATGGCAGCCCCAAGTAAAATCAATTTGGTCGTTATCAGCCGACTAATATATTCATCCCTTTGTTTTGGATCATTTGTAAGAGTAGCTATTTGCTTAGTGGCAGAAAAATGATGTCCAAAATTGACTAAAATCGCTAACAATCCAACAACGGACAACAAGCTGATATAAATAGCGTAGGTTTTTGTTGCTCCAAGAGAATTACAATAATAGAAAGTCATGAAGCCATAAGTCGCATTAAACACATTAGCTCCTATCAAGAACAGGGTATTAAGGGATGACTTTGACAATAAATTAATGCTGGTTTTCAAGCTAAGTTGTTCAAACTGTTAAGACCGTCAGTTGTCTTCTGATCAAATCTATGCCTTTAAATACAGATCATAGCAAAAAAAACAATCCTATTAGTTGCTAATGGTAACGACAAAAGCTTGTGTTCATTGTAAGGCGGCGATACTATGTTGATAAGTAAAGCCCTTTATGCTGGTATTGGACAGCTTCTATTGCTTTTGAAAAGTAAGATAATCTGTTCCTCCATTGCCTCCACTGATATTAATTAGCTCTATCGTTGAAGCCGATTGAGAAACGATGTCCCAATCATCGGTTAATTCAGCAAAATAAGGAGGAGAAGCAAACGCAATGTTGAAATGCAAATCGTCCAATGAATCGTCACCACTATTGCTGTCAGTAACCGACCAACTGCCCAGATAAGCATTGACGCCATCGGTAGCCGACAATTCGCCATTGTCGTTAAAGCTAAACACAAAATTGCTAAAATTCGCCGTCTCATCACTGTCGGTATCGTAATAGTAACTAATGACCCAGCCTCCATCTGTCACGTCGGAAGTGATTTGATCTAGTAACGGATTGTTATTGGAAGCACCATCTTCTCCAGAGCAGGACATGAAAATTAATATCAGAATTGAGAACAATTTTTTCATGGGAATTTTATTAAGTTAAATACCGTTTAAAA
>JALRKI010000161.1 GCA_023254815.1 Flavobacteriaceae bacterium | reverse complement strand
GGCAATATTTAATTGCAATTTCAAAACCCTCCTTTATGGAGGGTTTTTTATGAAAAGAAAACTCGAATTGAAATACACCAAAAAAGGCGTAACTTTGCCTAGTTACTGACAAAAGATGAGCCGGAAAGAGCTACTTAGCGCGCGTGAACTGGAGATCACAATTCGAAGATTAGCCTGTCAATTGATTGAAAATCACGGGGATTTTAAAGATACAATTCTCATTGGTCTTCAGCCGCGGGGAAAAATGTTGGCTAAACGGTTGGCCTATATTCTTGAAAAGGAGTACTCCATCCCAAAGATAGCTTTAGGATTTTTAGACATAACTTTTTACAGGGATGATTTCAGACGCAACGATAAACCACTAGAGGCTAACTCTACTGAAATTGACTTTGTTGTAGAAAACAAAAAGGTGGTATTCATCGACGACGTTCTCTATACTGGCAGAAGTATTAGAGCCGCTTTGACCGCTGTTCAAGATTATGGTCGTCCGGCACAAATTGAATTGCTGATTTTAATCGACCGCCGTTTCAGTAGACATTTGCCAATACAGCCCGACTATTGTGGTCGTCAAGTCGATGCCATTAATAAAGAACACGTTGTAGTAAGTTGGAGTGAAATCGAAGGTCAGGATGCCGTATTTTTAGAAAACCAATGATCAGATGAGTGAACTAAGTGTTAACCATTTATTAGGAATCAAGTACCTCAAAGAGGACGACATTCAGCTGATATTTCAAACTGCTGATCAATTTAAAGAAGTGATCAACCGGCCCATAAAAAAAGTACCTTCACTTAGAGATATTACCATCGCCAATTTGTTTTTTGAGAATTCAACCAGAACGAAGTTGTCTTTTGAACTGGCGGAAAAACGACTATCTGCAGACGTGGTAAATTTTTCTGAATCTCAATCTTCTGTCAAAAAAGGAGAAACCCTAATAGATACCGTCCAGAATATTTTATCTATGAAAGTTGACATGGTTGTAATGCGTCATTCCAGCCCTGGTGCGCCAGTTTTTCTTTCAAAACACATCAAGGCTGCAGTAGTCAATGCAGGTGATGGCACTCATGAACATCCGACTCAAGCCCTTTTGGATTGTTATTCTATTCGCGAGAGGTTGGGGGATGTTGCAGGAAAGAAAGTTGTTATTGTGGGGGATGTACTGCACAGCCGTGTCGCTTTGTCAAACATTTTCGCACTGAAACTTCTGGGTGCCGAAGTAAAGGTTTGTGGACCAAAAACTTTATTGCCAAAATACATCGAAAGTTTGGGTGTGGGAGTGGAATATAATTTAAAAAAAGCCCTTGAATGGTGCGATGTAGCTAATATGCTCCGCGTTCAAAATGAGCGCATGGTCACCAGTTATTTTCCTTCAACCCGCGAGTATGCCATGCAATATGGTCTAACTATGGAAATCTTGAAAGACTTGAGTAAAGAAATTGTCATTATGCATCCCGGACCTATAAACCGGGGGGTAGAAATCACTTCGGAGGTAGCAGATTCCGACTATGCCATCATTCTAGATCAGGTTGAAAATGGCGTTGCGATACGCATGGCGGTAATGTATCTTTTAGCATCTAAAATTAAACGTTAAAACCGACTCAAATCATGAGAGACGATTGCACGGTTTTTGCCGCTCCCGAGGAAGGTATAGTCTTAGAACTATTCAAAGAAGTGGAATTGATGACCAAACATCTTATACTTGATATGCGCGACCTGACCTCTATCTCTGAATTCTGCATTTCAAAATGCAAAGAGGCAAAGGCTCAACTCAATCGCAAATCTCTTTCTTTAGTGCTAGTTTTATCCGAACACTTCATCCAAGAACTACCCCAAATTCTCTCTGTTGCACCAACCCTCGTAGAAGCCTATGACGTTGTGGAATTGGAGGAGATGGAGCGAGATTTGGGATTTTAAATGTATCGATTTGAAGTTAACTATTTTAGGATACCACTCAGCTACCCCAAGAGCCAATGCGAATCCTTCATCGCAAATACTTGAGATCAGAAACCATCTTTTCTTGATCGACTGCGGAGAAGGTACCCAAGTTCAGCTGAGGAAATTCAAAATCAGTTTCTCGAAGATCAAGCACATTTTTATCTCACACCTTCATGGAGACCATGTTTTTGGCCTCATTGGGCTCATTTCCACTTTTAGATTGCTTGGTCGGACGTCAGATCTTACCATTCACGGTCCAAAGGGAATTAAGGAATTGATAGAAGTGCAATTAAAACTTTCTCAGTCAAAAATTGATTATCAGTTGATTTTTAACGAATTAACTGGAGACAAATCTCAGATAGTTTTTGAGGATAACACTGTAAAGGTTGCCTCAATTCCACTAAATCATAGAATTTACACCAATGGTTTTTTGTTTTCCGAAAAACCGTCTGAAAGGAGATTAAACGCTCCTGCTGCCCGAGAAGCTCAAATAGATAAGGCCTATTTTTCTAAACTTAAACAGGGATTTGATGTCATTAATGAAGTTGGTCAATTGGTTACTAACGAAGAAGTGACTTTTGATCCTCCTAAAACTAAATCTTACGCATACTGCAGTGACACAGCTTACCATCCAACTATTGTACCACTGATTCATGGCGTTGACTGTTTGTACCACGAGTCAACTTTTTTGAACGAGGATGAAGAATTGGCAGATAAAACACTACATAGCACCGCCAGACAGGCAGCAGAAATAGCTAAATTAGCCAATGTGAGCCAGTTGATTTTAGGCCATTTTTCCTCTCGTTACGACGAGGAGAACCATTTTTTACTAGAGGCAAAGGATGTATTTGGCATGACCTTCTTAGCCGAAAACGGCAAAGAATTTGTGTGGTAACATTCTCGTAATCACATTTTTTAACCTAAGAATTTCTCGTAAATTGCACCCATGCAGAATAATCTGAGCGATTTTAGGAAATCATATCAAAAAGGCGAATTGCTTGAATCTCAAATACCTTTCAATCCGTTTGATTTTTTTGATTATTGGTTTGCAGAAGCGGCTATTAATGAGAGCGTCGAGGAAGTCAATGCAATGACTGTTGCGACCGTTGATCCTGATGGTTATCCGGGCTCTCGTGTTGTTTTGTTAAAGGGTTATAGCGCCGAAGGGTTTGTGTTTTATACAAATTTTGAGAGCAAAAAAGGCAAAGCCATTGCTCAAAACTCAAAGGTTTGCCTGTCCTTTTTTTGGCCTGCTTTAGAGCGTCAAATCATCATCAAAGGACTTAAAGAGACCCTAGGTAGCAACGGTGTTACTTCAAACTACAAGGTTGATCTTGCTCCTTATACTTGGGAACTGGTACAGGCGACCAAGAGCGGCAAAGCACTATTTACTCAACCACCAATGCCAATCAAATGTGCCGGTGCGCCGCAGAAAGCGATGTACCTCTCTTGTGACCACTGGAGTCGCAAAGGCAACCTTGGCAACATCGAAGTCGATTTCTGTACCACCACCCCTGGTCTCTTTGGTGTCGCTGACTACGTTCCGGCTCTTATGGAGTATGTGAAGAAGTACGGCATAAACCTTAACTTCCAGACTAACCTCGTTGAAGTGGATGGCTCTTCGAAAACTGCACTATTCAAACAGACCGATGCAGAAGGCAACGTGACTGAT
>JALRKI010000124.1 GCA_023254815.1 Flavobacteriaceae bacterium | reverse complement strand
TCATTTGTTGTAAGATCATCAGAGATTATGGACCAAGTCAAACCTTTGTCAGTTGATTTGTGTACAAATTGACTACCAAAATATAGCGTATTGCTGTCAAATGGGTCAATGTTTATGGCTGCGTTCCAATTGAAACGAAGGTCGAAATTGGGGTCAGGATGAGTCGGTCTTACCGAATAATTGTTTCCTGTTTGCCAGTCGAAACGCTCTACATAGCCTTGCTGACTCATGGTCCAGCCAAATCGAGAATCTTCTGGGTCGGGAACTACGTCAAATCCGTCTCCAAAAGAAATTTCTTGCCAATAGGAATTGCGAATACCTTGGTCCCTCCAAACGTAGGCTGGCCCTCTCCATGAGCCGTTATCTTGCATGCCCCCGTAAATATTATAAGGAATGTCGTTGTCCACATTGACATGGTAAAATTGGCCTACCGGCAAATTGCCAATAAATTTCCAAGTCTTTCCGCCATCTCTTGAAATGTTTAGACCCCCATCGTTTCCGTCAATCATGTATTGCCCATTGGTCGGATGAATCCACCAGGCGTGATGATCGGGATGAACGCCGTTGCTTACGCCATAAGAAGGCATGAGAGAAGCAAAATTCTTTCCACCATCTTCACTGACATTGACATAAGTGAAGACTGAATATACGCGATTTTCATTTTCGGGGTCTACAAAAATGTCGGAGTAGTAAAATGGTCTGTTACCTATATCTTCTTTATCATTGATTTTAGACCATTTGAATCCACCATCATCACTGCGGTAAAGGGCATTTTTCTTAGATTCAATGAGGGCATATACCACATTAGGCTTATTGGTGGCAACAGCCAAGCCAATCCTCCCAAGCTCTCCCTTTGGCAAGCCGTCCTCATCCGTCAATTGCTTCCAGTTTTTTCCACCATCGTGTGTCAAATAAAGGCCCGATCCTTTGCCGCCGGATTTAAAAAACCATGGATCTCGTTTGTGTTCCCACATCGCCGCAAAAAGTTTATTAGGATTGGTAGGGTCCATGATCAAATCGGCGGCTCCACTGGAACTGTTGGTCGAAAGTATCAAGTCCCATGTTTTTCCGCCGTCGGTAGTCTTATAGACCCCTCTCTCGGGGTGAATTCCCCATGGTGAGCCAATTGAGGCAACATAAACAGTGTTTGAGTTGGTTGGATCAACAATGACCCGATGAATATGACGCGTTTTCTCGAGCCCCATCAATTTCCAATTCTTTCCTCCATCTAAAGATTTATATATTCCATATCCACCATTCAAGCTGTTTCTCGGATTTCCTTCACCAGTGCCAACCCAAATTACACTTGGATTCGACTGGTCAACTGCGACTGCTCCGATGGAAGCAGTAGCTTCGTTTTCGAAAATTGGTTCCCATTTGATTCCACCGGAGGTTGATTTCCACAAACCACCTGAAGCTGTTCCAGCATAAATCACTTCGGGGTTGGAAGTCACCACATCAATGGCGGTTACTCTTCCAGACATTCCGCCTGGCCCCACATTTCGTGGTTTCATCTCTTTAACCAACTCTAAGTCTAAGGGCTGAGCCGATACCAGCCCAACGCTCATCATTAGAAAAAGCGCGTAAGAAGCAAATAGAAAAGGAGTTTGAATGGTGCTTTTTTGTTTCATAGTAATTGAATTATTGCCTTAAATCAAGTATTTAATTATTGCTTTTTTCTGCAACAAAAGCAAGATATTGACCAGAAGGACTAACCGTAATTCTGGTGATATTCGTCAACCCGTAGGCACTCATGTCATGCAGCGCAACCCAAGAATTTGAAGTTGAAGGATCAAAGAAGTAAAGCATACTGCCTTGTCCCATGATGATTTGACCCCAAGGGGTCCAGCAAAAATCTTCACTGCCTTTTAGAGTTTCAACAATGAGTTTTGACTTCCTATCCTTTAAGTTGAGGCCTACGATTTGATTGCTGAGTTCTTTTTTAGCAACATAGGTAATGTAGTCAGGTGCGTATTCTTTATTCACACCAAGTGGCATCAAATGCAAACTCCTTCCAATGTTTGTATCTAATACTTCGACCAATTGTGAACTGAGGTCATGTTTTGCTAGGGATAAACTGTCATCAACCAATATGGCGGAATACATTTCATTTGAATTGACCCATACTTGATATCCTACAATTGGATCAGAAATTAACTTAGATGTATAATTCCCAGAAGAAGTATAGGCGGCCAAAAATTGTTCACCGTTGTTTTCGAGTCTAATGGCTGCGATGAGCTCCTGGTTAGGAATCAGTTGAGGGGAGTATTCGCTGCCTTCGGTATTAGTAAGCCAGTGCGTGTTTTCGGTCAACAAGCTGTAACGAACGATGTCAGTTTGACCTTTTCGGGTGCCGGCGTATAGTACAGAGTCGTCAGATTCGAAATAGGGTTGGTTGTTGTATCCTGTTGCTTCAGAAATCATTTTTGGATCATTGACATTTATCCCTTGATCCGAAGTGAACAATTGACATACATAGACTTGCGAGGAGTTGGTCTGGCACCATAGAGAATTGGTGAAAAACAAAAAAACGATTAAGTGGACAGATATCTTCACGTTTTAAATTTTAGTGAATATATAAAAATATTAAGTTTTAAAAGCACTTCTGAATATAATTCACCGGAGATTGATCTCAAAATAGAGTAAATCAAAAAAAACCCGCACAAGGCGGGTTAAATCATTTTAAACGCTTTACTATGCCAATTTATAACCATTATCATTGATCAACCGCTCGGCAATTTTAGTCCTTAACCCCGTCACATTGGGCAAACCCATGGGTAATGGCCATCCTGTTGCGGCAGTTATCACAACGGATGATATCATTTCGGCGTTTCGCACATCCTTCCGATACTTCAATACATTTGGTGGCAACCCTGTATCCGTGGCCGCAGCAAACGCAGTATTGGATGTCATTGAAACCGAAAACCTGATGGATA
>JALRKI010000120.1 GCA_023254815.1 Flavobacteriaceae bacterium | reverse complement strand
AGAATGGCTAAAGCAACCTTTAAAGAATTTTTCTTAAAAAAACTTAAAAGAGGATTAATCACAGTGCCAAATAACCAAGCTGCAATTTTTGTAAAATTATTTTTTATATGGATTTTTTCTAATATTTCATTATCGGATTTTTAACAATAGATCGCGCGATTGACATTCTTTGTTTTTGACCACCTGAAAGAGTCACTCCTCTTTCACCTAGCAAAGTGTCATAACCCTTAGAAAAAGAGGTGATGTTGTCGTGAAGGTCAGCAACCTTGGCCGATTCAATAATTTCTTCATCGCTTGCCTCGAGGCGACCAAAGCGAATATTATTTTTTATACTGTCTGAAAACAGAAAGGCATCTTGGGTGACATAACCGATTTGGCGCCTTAAATCCTTTAAATTGACTTTCGAAATATCTTGCTGGTCAATATAGATTGTTCCAGAGTCTGGGTTATAGAGGCGCGAAATGAGGTCCAAAATTGAAGATTTTCCTGACCCAGTTTTTCCAATAATTGCCAATGTTTCTCCTGCGCTTAAGGAGAAACTTAGGTTGTTGATGGCCTTGATGTTGGTATCGGGATAGGTGAAACTGACATTTTCGAATTGAATTGAACCTTTAACTACAAAGGGGTCGAGGCTAGGATTTTGAATTTCGGGTTTTATTAATAGAAAATCGTTGATTCTTTGCTGTGACGCTTCAGCTTCCTGAACGATAGAGGTAACCCAGCCTAAAGTGGCAACAGGCCAAGTCAACATGTTGACATAAACAAGAAACTCAACAATGGTTCCAAATTCTTTGATGGTGCCATCCATGTATTGTCTCCCACCGATATAGAGTACTAATATGTTGCTGAAGCCTATGAGCAATAACATCATTGGGAAAAACAGGGCTTGTACTTTTGTAAGATCGAGCTGCTTTTTCCGCTGGGTATCCGCTAGTGATTGGAATTCTCGGTTAGACAACGGTTCAATGGCAAATGATTTCAAAATAGCGATACCACTAAAGGCTTCCTGAGTGAAGGCAGATAAAGTTGACAAATGTTGCTGAACCTCAGTGCTTCTGCTATTGATTTGTCTGCTTAAATAATAGATACTCAGTGACAACAAGGGCAGAGGTATGATAACGTAAAGGGTGAGAGAAGGTGCTTCCCTATACATATTGATGAAAGCAATAATGAATAAAGTTACCATATTCATAGTATACATGATGGCTGGCCCAACGTACATGCGTACCTTACCTACATCTTCACTTATACGGCTCATTAAATCACCTGTGCGATTCGATTTATAAAAACTCAACGAGAGTCTTTGGTATTGTTCATAGATTTCATTTTTCAGATCGAATTCTACATATCTCGAAACATTGATGATGGTTTGCCTCATGAAAAAGGTAAACACACCAGCCAGTAGTGCAGAGCCAATCAACAGACTGATATTCAAAAATAAATCTGTTTTAAATTGGACCAAATCAGATCGGTCGCTTGACAAAAATCTAGAAATGACGTCAACTAAATTGCCAATAAGTTTTGGGGTAAATAATGAGAAAATTTTGGCCGCAATCGTAATTAGAATACCTAAGAGCATTGACCACTTATACTTCAAGAAATAGGAATTCAAATAAAGCAGAGCCTTCATGAAAAGTTTAATATAATTGGGCCTTCAAAGGGGGGTGAAAAATAATCCTTTGTAGAACCGTTAATAAAGTTTTACTTTTGCGGCAGAATAATCCAATTAGATTTTTCTGAAAATTTTTTGACATGATGATTTCAAAAATTGAATCCCAATTCCAAACTGAGGCTCCCATCTTTGGTCATAACTCATTTGACAATCACGAACAAATTCTTTTTTGCAACGACAAAGATACTGGATTGAAAGCAATAATAGGCATTCACAGTACAACCCTTGGACCTGCACTTGGAGGAACGCGGATGAGACTCTACAATAATGAAATGGAAGCTATTAATGATGTGCTTCGATTGTCCCGTGGGATGACCTTTAAATCAGCTATTACAGGTTTAAACCTAGGAGGCGGAAAAGCAGTAATCATTGGCGATCCCAAAAAGGATAAGACTCCCGAATTGATGAGGCGTTTTGCCGAATTTGTGCATGGACTTAGCGGTGCCTACATTACGGCTGAAGACATGGGGATGGAAACCGAAGACATGGACACCATTAGAGGTGTGACCCCTTACGTGACTGGAATTTCAGAATCTAAAGGGGGAGCAGGGAATCCTTCACCAGTTACTGCATATGGGGTATATATGGGTATGAAAGCGGCTGCTGCCTTTAAACATGGAACGGATATTTTAGAAGATAAAGTAATTCTAGTCGAAGGTGTAGGACATGTTGGTGAAGTCCTAGTAGAGCATTTGACCAACGAAGGAGCCAAAGTGTTTATTACCGATATAGATCATGAGCGTTTGAAGTTTGTAAGTGAGCGCTATGGAGCTACCATTTTTACTGGTTCTGACATTTGCTCTCTCAAAATGGACATCTATGCACCTTGTGCATTAGGAGCTACTATTAACGATTACTCAGCGGAGAATCTTCAAGCCGACATTATTGCAGGTGCTGCCAATAATCAATTGGCAGACGCCAACAAGCACGGAGAAATTCTCAAGGCTAGGGGGATTATTTATGCCCCTGATTTTTTAATAAATGCCGGAGGGATAATTAATGTGTTTGCTGAGCTTGAAGGGTATGGTCGTCAAGAAATTATGAATAAGACAAAAAATATTTATCACACTACCACAAAAATCCTCGAGCGCTCAAGGGATGAGAATATCACTTCAAATGAAGCTGCAATGAAAATAGCTAACGAAAGGATTGCGCAAGCCAAACAATCTAAAGTCCACACCGAAGTATAGATGTCTAAAAAACAGCAAAGTCTGCTAACGCGAAGACACATTCGGACCAAGGTGATGCAGTTGCTATTTGCAAATAGCGAAGGTGAGCAAGCCAATCTGACTAATGCCAAATCCGTTCTCAAGGATAGCATGCTGGGGATATATGATTTTTATTTACTTCAGTTGGGATTATTTTCAGGTATTCATAAAAAGGCGAGCCGCCAACTCCAATATTATAAACACAAGCATCTAGTTCAAGATCATGAGCTTATGATGTGTGAAAATTTGGTCAACAATCGAATTCTAAATCATATTGCCACAAATGAGTTTTTAGCGGAAGAAATGCGACGCCGGCAAATCGACTTATGGCAAAACCACCCAGAGTACGTGGATCTGGTCTATAAAGCCATCTGGTCTGATGAAGAATTCAGTTCACAGTCTTGTGCTAAAAAACCAAATTTTGAAGTAGACCGACTCCAAATGACCGTATTGTTCAAAAATGTGATTGCTCCAAACGAAAAATTACATGATTTTTTTAGTGATCACCGTTTGACTTGGGATATTGATTTGCCCGTGGTCAATAGTCTTTTATTGAAAAGGCTCTCTAAGATAAAAGACCCAATTGCTCCTGACTATTTCATGGTTGATATTTTTAATGATCCGGAAGACGAACAGTTTGCTAATGATTTGATGACTAAAACGATTCTCAATGGTGTGGCTTACCAAGAAGAGGTGGCGAAAAAAACAGAGAATTGGGACCAAGAGCGCATTGCTCGACTGGACATGATACTGCTTCAAATGGCAATTTGTGAGTTTAAAGAATTTCCACAACTCCCTGTTTTTGTGACTATTGACGAGTACATTGAACTGGCCAAAGAGTTCTCTACCCCAAAGAGCAGCATCTTTGTCAATGGAATTCTAGACAAAATCATCAAAGAATACATGGCATCCAATGAGTTGAATAAAATTGGTCGTGGTTTGCTCTGAAAAAATCGCTAAATTTACATCCGTTAAACCAGAAAATATTTCACAAATGAAAAGAGTATTTCTTCTTTCTACCATGAGTTTGTTTGTGTTGGCAACTTCCTGTAAGGATAATGCCGCATCAAAAGTTAATCCAGAAAACGTCGAACAGGCTGCGGCGCGTGATTCTAAAGATATTGTTTATCCAGTAATACAATTTGATAGAGTCGAACATGATTTCGGTGAAATAGTCAACGGAACACCCGTAGAAACTGTGTTTTCCTACACCAACACTGGTCGTGCGCCACTAGTTGTAACGGACATCAAAAGTACATGTGGTTGCACCGTACCTCAAGACTGGAGTAAAGAGCCGTTGGCTCCAGGTGCGACATCGCAGTTTACGGTGAAATTTAATGGTAAAGGCGCCAATAAAGTTTCAAAGACAATCACGCTTTCTACCAACACTGAAAAGGGAAATGAAACAGTTAAAATCTCGGCTTTCATTAAGTCCGACGGTACCAAGCCAGCAACACCCCAGTTGAGTCCTTCTATCATCAAATAAATTATGGAAGGATTAAGTCAATTTGCACCGTTTATTTTAATGTTTGCAGTGCTCTATTTTTTTATGATTGCTCCTCAAATGAAGAGAGCAAAAAAAGAGCGGCAATTTGCAGCGGACATGAAGAAAGGCGACAAAGTAGTGACCAAAAGTGGCATGCACGGCAAAGTTTCTGAAATAAGCAAAAACGGCACCTGTGTATTGGACACCATGGCAGGTAAAATTCGTTTTGAAATTTCAGCCATTTCTATGGAAATGAGTCAAAAAGCCAATAAAGCGGCTGCCGAATAATAACCGTAATTTATTTTGAGTACCTCATGGCGGTGAGTTCTGCAATTTTGCAGATAACCGCCATTGCTTTTTCCATACTTTGCAAAGGCACATATTCGTAAGGTCCATGAAAATTATGGCCGCCTGCGAAGATATTGGGGCAGGGTAGGCCCATGTAGCTCAATTGAGAACCATCGGTACCCCCTCTAATGGCTTTGATTAAAGGTTTAATTCCTTCCTGTCTCATGGCATCCTCAGCAATGTCAACAATAAACATTACCGGCTCGATCTTGGCTTTCATGTTGAAATATTGATCATTCAAATTGAGTTCTACAATTCGCTTTCCATATTTTTTGTTGAGGTTGTCGGCTACTTCTCGAATGAAATTTTTGCGTGCCTCGAATTTGTCAAAATCATGATCCCTAATGATGTATTCCAATACTGTTTCATCCACATTCCCACTGGATCGTGTCAGGTGAAAAAAACCTTCATAACCCTCAGTTTGTTCAGGTGTTTCGGTTTTGGGAAGAGCATTGATAAACTCAGTAGCATAGTACAGTGAATTTTCCATTTTGCCTTTGGCATAGCCAGGATGAACAATTTTGCCTTTGATGGTTACTTTACAAGCAGCAGCATTAAAATTTTCATATTCTAATTCGCCAATTTGACTACCATCCATAGTATAGGCCCATTCCGCACCAAATTTTTTGACGTCAAACTTATGTGCTCCTCTGCCAATTTCTTCATCTGGAGTAAAACAGACTCGTATTTTGCCATGCTTAACTTCAGGATTTTGAATGAGGTATTCCATGGCAGACACAATTTCAGCGACACCAGCCTTATCGTCTGCCCCCAAAAGGGTTGTCCCGTCAGTGGTGATTAGAGTTTGACCCTTATACAACAGCAAATCTTCAAAATCTTCAGGAGACAAAAATTTATCTGGAACGCCTTTCAGAGCAATAGCATTGCCGTCGTAATTTTCTATAATTTGGGGTTTGACGTTGGCGCCGGTAAAATCGGGAGTAGTGTCAAAATGTGACACAAATCCAATCGTTGGAACGTGATGACTTACATTTGATGGAAGAGAAGCCATTACATAGGAATTCTCATCGATGGTAACTTCGGACATACCAATTTCTTGCAGTTCGTTAAACAACAAATTGGCCAAGTCCCACTGTTTGGAAGAACTGGGTGTACTATCAGATGCAGGATCGGACTCAGTGTCAATTTGGATGTATTTTAAAAATCTTTCTAATAGAGTTTGTTCAGCCA
>JALRKI010000020.1 GCA_023254815.1 Flavobacteriaceae bacterium | reverse complement strand
AATTCGGTAAGTAATGATTTCGCTTCTTTGTCGGTAGAGGCAGTAGTCACAAAAGTGATGTCCATGCCGTCAATCTTGTTGACCTGATCTATATTGATTTCTGGGAAAATGATTTGCTCAAGTACACCCAAGCTATAATTTCCACGACCATCGAATCCAGTCGCTCGGATTCCATTGAAATCTCGCACTCTCGGCAGGGCGGTAGTCACTAAACGATCTAAGAATTCGTACATACGTTCACCACGTAGAGTAACTTTTACCCCGATAGGCATACCTTTTCGAAGCTTAAAGGAAGCAACGTCTTTCTTAGAAATGGTTGTTATTGCCTTTTGTCCTGCGATTCGCGTTATCTCGTCAGCAGCGTATTCGATAAGTTTCTTATCGGCAACAGCAGCTCCAACACCTCGTGAAATCACAATTTTTTCCAATTTGGGAACTTGCATTACACTCTTGTAACCAAATTCTTCTTTAAGCGACGGAATGACTCGCTCTTTATATTCTTGTTTTAATCTTGGTACGTATGACATGACGATTAAATTAAGTCATTAGTTTTCTTGGCATATCGAACTTTCTTGTCCTTTTCCATACGGTAGCCTGCTCTAGTTGCAGTACCGTCTTTTGCAATTAGGGATAGATTAGAAATATGCAAAGCAGCTTCTTTTTCAATAATACCTCCTTGAGGATTTTGGGCACTCGGCTTATTGTGTTTTTTTACCATATTAACACCTTCGACCGTAGCCTTAGTTTTGTCTTTGGCAATTTTCAAAATCTTACCTTCGGCACCCTTGTGATCGCCTGCAAGCACGCGAACTACATCTCCTGTTTTTAGTTTAATTTTTTTCATCTCTTATCAGCTTAAAGTACCTCAGGGGCCAGTGAAACGATTTTCATAAACTGCTTGTCACGCAATTCTCTTGCCACTGGTCCAAAGACACGTGTCCCTCTCATTTCTCCAGTTGGGTTAAGCAATACACAAGCATTGTCGTCAAAACGAATATATGAACCGTCAGGACGACGCACTTCTTTGACTGTACGCACCACTACAGCGGTAGAGACTGTTCCCTTTTTAACGTTACCATTTGGGGTAGCCTCTTTTACGGTCACTACAATCTTGTCACCTACAGAAGCATAACGCCGTTTAGTACCTCCCAATACACGGATGGTAAGAACCTCCTTGGCTCCCGTATTATCCGCTACTTTCAATCTAGATTCTTGCTGTAACATATTATTTAGCTCTTTCGATAATTTCTACAAGTCTCCAGCACTTTGATTTACTCAAAGGACGGGTTTCCATTATTTTAACTGTATCGCCAATATTGCAGTCATTAGCTTCATCGTGAGCCACATACTTTTTTGTCTTGAGGACAAATTTTCCGTACATGGGGTGCTTCACTTTTTTTACTTCGGAAACCACAATAGACTTTTGCATCTTATTGCTGGTGACTACTCCGATACGCTCTTTTCTTAAATTTCTATTTTCCATAGCTCAGATCGATACTTTATTGTATGGCTCTATTTGTTAATTCGGTTGCAAGACGTGCAATACTTCTTCGTGTCTTACGCAATGATAAAGGGTTCTCCAAAGGAGTCAATGCATGGGTCATTTTCATGGAAGCATAATCCCCTTTCAAGGCGACAAGTTTTTCTTCCAATTGCTCTAAAGACATTCCTTTAATTTCTGATTGTTTCATATTCGGTCAATTATGCTTCGAAATCTCGAGCAGTGATGAATCTTGTTTTAACCGGCAGTTTTTGAGCAGCGAGACGTAAAGCTTCTTTGGCGATATCGGCAGAAACCCCACCAACTTCAAAAAGAATTCTTCCTGGCTTTACTACAGCAGCGTAGTATTCTACGGCACCTTTACCTTTACCCATACGCACTTCTAGAGGTTTTTTGGTGATTGGTTTGTCTGGAAATATTTTAATCCAAAGCTGTCCCTCACGTTTCATAAAACGAGTAGCTGCGATACGCGCGGCCTCAATTTGGCGTGAAGTGATGAACACAGAATCCATCGCTTTGATTCCAAACATTCCATTTGATAACAAGTGCCCACGACCCGAATTACCTTTCATTCGACCCGTTTGTAACTTTCTATATTTAGTTCTTTTCGGCTGTAACATTTTTCAATCCGATTTATATTATTTACGTGCGCGACGGTTTCCTCCGCTGCGTCCTCCTGGTTTTGCTTGTTTGGTTGACAAACCTACTAATGGTGACAACTCACGCTTTCCATATACTTCACCCTTCATGATCCAAACTTTGATCCCCAAACGTCCGTATGTGGTATGAGCTTCTACTAAGGCATAGTCGATGTCTGCTCTAAAAGTTGACAAAGGAATTCTACCTTCCTTAAAGTGTTCATTACGAGCCATCTCAGCGCCATTTAAACGGCCACTAATTTGAATTTTAATGCCTTCAGCATTCAAACGCATTGCAGCTGCGATAGCCATTTTAATTGCTCTTTTGTACGAAATTCGACTTTCAATTTGACGAGCCACACTCACTCCAACCAAAAAAGCATCAATTTCTGGACGCTTGATTTCGATAATGTTCAATTGAACATCTTTGTCAGTGAGTTTTTTCAATTCTTCTTTCAGTTTATCAACCTCCTGACCCCCTTTACCAATAATGATTCCTGGACGTGCAGTAGTAACGGTTACCGTAACTAACTTCAAAGTTCTTTCGATAATCACCCTAGAGATGCTTGCCTTGGCCAAACGAGTATGAACGTACTTTCTAATTTTATCGTCTTCGGCTAATTTATCTCCGTAATCATTGCCACCATACCAGTTGGATTCCCATCCACGGATGATACCTAACCTATTACCGATTGGATTCGTTTTCTGTCCCATGAATTAAATAGTTTCAGTATTAATAGTTTGACCTAAAACCAAGGTCACATGATTTGAACGTTTTCTGATGCGATGAGCACGACCTTGTGGAGCTGGGCGTAAACGCTTTAACATTGTTCCACCATCGACACGAATTTCTTTAATGAACAAATTGGCTTTCTCCAAATCGGATTTTTCGTTTTTAGCTTGCCAATTGGCCAACGCAGATAACAACAATGTATTGAGAGGACGTGATGCGTGTTGTTTGCTAAATTTCAAAATATTGAGGGCATCCTCTACTTGTTTACCACGAACCAAGTCAACAACCAAACGCATTTTGCGAGGCGAACTCGGATAGTTGTTCAATTTGGCGAAGGCTACTTCTTTTTTGTCGGCCTTAATAGTTTCAGCCATTTGATTTTTACGACTTCCCATAGCTATTATTTTTTGCCTTTGTTTTTAGCGCCCGAATGACCTCTAAACGATCTTGTTGGTGAAAACTCTCCCAATTTATGACCTACCATATTTTCAGTCACATAAACCGGAATAAACTGGCGACCGTTGTGCACTGCAAAGGTTTGACCCACAAATTCTGGCGTTATCATACTGGCTCGAGACCAAGTTTTGATGACCGTCTTTTTATTAGAGGTAACATTATCTGCTACCTTCATTTCTAGTTTATAGTGAACGTAAGGTCCTTTTTTTAATGATCTTGACATATTGTTCTATTTCTTACGACGTTCAATAATGAATTTACTACTTGCTTTATTCTTGTTACGCGTGCGATATCCTTTTGCCGGTATTCCATTGCGTGAACGAGGATGACCTCCAGAAGCACGACCTTCTCCACCGCCCATAGGATGATCGACAGGGTTCATAGCTACAGGACGTGTCCTTGGACGACGGCCCAACCAACGGCTGCGTCCTGCCTTTCCCGACACCATCAACTGATGATCCGAATTTGACACAACACCAATGGTAGCAAAGCAATTCGCCATTACCATTCGAGTTTCACCTGAAGGCAATTTGATGGTAGCATACTTGCCATCGCGAGCCATCAACTGAGCAAAAGTTCCGGCCGAACGAGCCAAAACTGCTCCTTGACCAGGTTGTAACTCAACACACGAAATAATAGTTCCCAATGGTATTTCGTTCATTGGCATAGCGTTTCCAATCTCAGGTGCAACGCCGCTTCCCGAAACAACGGTTTGACCAACTGTCAATCCATTTTGTGCAATGATGTATTTTTTCTCGCCATCTTCATATTTCACCAAAGCAATGAAGGCAGTTCTGTTGGGATCGTATTCGATAGACACGACTTGGGCCGACATAGATATCTTGTTGCGATTGAAATCGATGATTCGATAACGCTTTTTGTGACCTCCACCGATGTGACGCATGGTCATTTTACCAGTGTTATTTCGACCACCTGAACGCTTCAACGAACTGATAAGACTCTTTTCAGGCTTATCGGTTGTAATGGCGTCAAAGCCATTAACAACTCTAAATCGTTGTCCGGGAGTTATCGGTTTTAGTTTTCTTGTTGCCATGTTGACTACTTATAAGTTTGCGTATAGATTCAAGGTTTCACCTTCGGCCAATTGGACGATAGCTTTTTTTACAACTGCGCTTTTACTGCGTTGCAAACCTGACTTAGTGTTTCGTGTGCGTCGTTCGGCGCGAACAATAATAGTACGAACTTTCTCAACTGACACGCCATAAGCGGATTCTACAGCATTTTTTATCTCAATTTTATTTGCTTTTGGAGCTACCTCAAAGCTGTATCGGTTGTACCGCTCTGACGCACTTGATGCCTTCTCAGTAATAATAGGTCTGATTACGATGCTCATGACTTAATTATTTGCTTAAATTGGTTTCGATTCCTGCAATTGCACTTTCACACAATACCAAAGCATTGGTATTCATAATTGCATAAGTATTCAATTCAGAATTTACAATGACCTTTGAATTAGTCAGGTTACGCGAAGAGAGATAAACATTTTTGTTTACATCCGATGTCACGAACAGTGATTTCTTGTCAGCAATATTCAATGCTGTAAGAATAGCTCTAAAATCTTGTGTTCTTGGCGCATCCATATTGAAGTCTTCAACCACCATAATTGCCTTCTCGCTCGCTTTGAGGCTTAAGGCTGACTTACGTGCCAATCGTTTGGTGTTTTTGTTCAACTTAAATCCGTAGTTTCTCGGTCTTGGACCAAAAAAACGACCACCACCTTTAAAAACACCAGATTTGATACTTCCAGCACGTGCAGTTCCAGTACCTTTCTGCTTCTTGATTTTTCTTGTACTTCCAGTAACCTCAGCCTTTTCTTTGGCCTTATGAGTACCTTGACGCTGATTAGCCAGGTATTGTTTCACGTCCAAATAGATGGCGTGATTGTTAGGCTCAATTACAAACACCTCTTTCGGTAAGTCTACCGAACGACCAGTGTCATTTCCTTTGATATCTTTAACTGCTATCTTCATTACTTAGTAATTAGTACATAAGCGTTTTTGTGACCAGGAACACATCCTTTAACAACAAGAAGGTTTTTCTCTGGCATAACTTTCAATACGCTCAAGTTTTGAATAGTTACTGTTGCATTACCCATGCGACCAGCCATGCGCATGCCTTTAAAAACACGAGCAGGATAAGACGCGGCTCCGATAGAACCTGGAGCTCTTAGTCGGTTGTGTTGACCATGAGTAGATTGACCAACACCAGCAAAGCCGTGGCGTTTTACTACACCTTGATAACCTTTACCCTTGGAAGATGCGGTTACATCAACAAATTCCCCTTCTCTAAAAATATCAACGGTGATAACATCACCCAGCTTGTAATCCTCATCAAAATCTTTGAACTCAGCTAATTTCGATTTGACAGTTGTTCCTGCTTTTTTTGCATGGCCCACTTCGGCTTTTAACGCGCTTTTTTCTGTCTTGTCATCGAAACCTAGCTGCAGGGCGGAATAACCGTCCACTTCTTCGGTTCTGACTTGGGTAACTACGCAAGGACCTACTTCAATAACGGTACAAGGAAGATTCTTTCCGTTCTCATTATAGATGCTGGTCATTCCAATTTTTTTTCCAATTAACCCAGACATTGTGTGTTTTTTATCGTTTATTTAAAAAATTAGGGTCGAAATATAATTTCAACCCTGAGATTATATTTTTTCCGTTTTTCCTTTGCCTAATGCGCCGGACATGTAACTCTGTAACTCATTGAAAATTAATGAGTAAAATACCTCGACAGCAAATGTTGCTGTTTTTGGAGCTGCAAATGTATTCTTTTTTTCGATATCTGCATGCTATTGACCTATTATTTTATACGAATTTATGGCCCTTGGTGTTTTAATTAAGGCAATTACAATTTGTCCTCGATTTACTGGAACTTTAATATCTAACTTTTCTTGAGGATGCATTTCAACGGATTCAGACTTCAAAAGTAGCTGTCCTGACAAATTGAAAAGGTATAAATCAATTTTTTCAATTTCATTTTGAGCAGACCATATTGAACAGAGACCATCGGCAATACTGAGGTTGAAATCTCTGCCATTGCTTTGGTGAGGCAAGTCCGTATTGCCTAAAATGGTTGTAACCAAATGATTGATATAGTAGTCCTGAACTTTCTGAATCCAAAAGTGATCATCGGTCAAAGTGGGTGCCGATCCATAGGCGTTTCCAATCCCGTCGGTGCTATCTCCTACACCAGCTCCCATTAACACCAGCCTAACTCCAATGTTATTGAGCTCCTCAAAATGATTGCCAAAGACCGTTATCCCACTCGTAGAGTCCGATGTCAGCTTGGGGTCGTTGTGTTTGTTTTGTCCAAAATATGAAAATCTTACATTGTCGTTTGAGAAATCTACTTCGTCTCCGAAGAAAAAAGTTGAGGCAGAATCTTCATAGTGCTTGGAGGTATTGTTAAGTAATGCAAATTCAGTCCCTGTATAGGCGTTAATGGTCGTAGAACCATTGATGTGACCCACGGGAATCTGCCAAAGAATGACGTGTGTTCCCGACTCTTGATGCAAGGCCTTGACAAATTCGTAATAATTCAACCAATGGTCATTATTCCAAAACCAAGTATAGGTTGACGGATCGGCGGGATTGCTGTTGTTGGAGCTTCCCATTGCGTCCAATCCGTATTTGTCAATTGAAATAAAATCCGCATTGGCACTCATGATTCCCATGGTATTGCCATAAGCAAAAATATCTCTCGCTGTTTGTCTAATTTTCTCCAATTGAGTCTCAAAATCGCCGGTATCGGTTTCTCTGATGATACCTCGAACTCCAGCGACATTGGGCTTGGCCCAAAGATTCAATTGCCATCCAAATTCAAAGTTCATGGAGTTCGATTCTCTATAAGCGTTAATTTCAGTATTTATGCGGTGAACCAATGATTCCAATGTGCCTGCATTGAGTCCAATGGTGTTGGTGCCGACTGCGGTTGATAGAGATGGTGGCTCTGCATTTTGTTGCATATATCCAAGAAAGTCTGGCTCGAGTACAATACCAAAATATTCATTGCCCAATGTTTCTTTGCACTGATCTAAAAACAATTTTACATTTTCAAAATAGGCGATCATGTAGTCAGGATTTTGGATATGCTCTAAATTGGTGGTATAAGACTCACCTCCATCGGGTATATTGTAAAATACAAAATAAGGAACGAGACCCATTTTCAAACTGTTCTTGGCAAACTTGATGACACGATCGGGTTGCCAAGTATTCCAACCATTGATTGGGCCACCGTTGACATAAATGTATCGGATATCCATGCGGTTATTCAAAAGTAAATTGCTATTGTTAATGCCCTCGTTAAAGAAGTTAACATCGTCCGTAATGTCTTCAGATACCGAGCCTATTGCAATATGTTCGGGAAGTTTAGGTACCGAGCCATCGGGATTGTCAATTCGCAGACCTACATAATACACCATGCCATCCGCAGCAGTAAGTTTCATTCCTGAACGCCCAGCCCTTAAGGGGTCAATAATTATCCTATTTGAGTTCACCGAATAATTAATTAGGGTAGGATCTCTGAACGCAACTGAGGTGATACCCTGATCAAAAATAAACTCCTTTTGAACTCCCAATAGGCCCTTGATTTGATCAGGCAAACTGGTCAAAGAAACGTCCTCTAGCGATGGATCGATAATAGTATATTGGAAATCGATCTGCTTTCGAGTACCTAGTGTATCGGCAACATCTAAGCGCAGGTAATTGACACCATAGCTTGTAGGAGTCCAATTGAACAGGTAGTCTGAAGATGATAGAATGTCTATGGAACTGCTTGTGTTAGCAGTAAGATCCTTAAAAGTAATGGACTGAAGTGGTTGATCGGTCGCTGAAATTAAAAAATGAAGTTCAATCGGTTCAAAATTTAATTGATAATAACTATTACCGTCTTGTGGGCCGACTAAAGTTACATTCGGAGGGTTTGAGAGAGCAATTTTTATGGTTCGATCTACACTACTCATGACTTGAACAGAATTGGTAGCTTGGTATTGAATTTTATAATCTCCATAGGAAGGAGGGGTAAAAGAAAAATCCATTGCCACGTTTGTGAAACTAGCCTGATGAAAAGTGTAGGTTTGGTCTTGTTCACCTTGAATGCCAATTTGAGCACCAACGACAGTAAATCCATGTGATTCCAAATCTGCCGCTAAACTAATCGGGCTTAGAGTGGGTTGAATTACAACTTGTTCATGCTGAAGGGTTGGACTAATATCGATTGGCATAACACATATCCCCAGAAAGGTATAGGCGTCAGACTGGCTGGGAATTTCCGATCCTGCAACCCAATAGTTGGCCATGAATACGCCATTTTGGTAGTTAACAATATCGTTGCCATTGTAGTTGGCCTGAGAGTTATTCCACATCACCGCATTTGCACAGTCTGTATATGCTAAACTGGGATAGGTTATGAGCAGTTGTTCATCGCAATTACCGAGTAAGTTCCAATCGGCTGACACTCCAGGCTCTGCACCTTGAGACCATGCTGAAGATTGATAAACCTTAGTGTTGTGGTACACAACTGAATTTACGGGATATCCCTTTTGGCTGTACCACTCAGGCACTCCACACTGAGCACCCAACTGGGCAAAAGAAATCGAAACGAGAGTCAAACAAAGAACAAGGGACAATACAGCCGCTTGTTTTGAAAATTTCAATAAAGATAACATAATGTAGGTTTTTGTGTTGAGGCTATTAGATTAGGGTGAATATCAAGGCTCAATCTGTTGACAGCAATTGTTCATGAGATGCAGCCGAGCGGCAACGGTAAATAGCAATCATAATTTGGGGGCTATGTCGCTGAGTTAAATAATTAGTCACAAATTGGTCCACCGTAGATTTCTTAACTTGAGTGTTGTCTGCGGAAAATCTAGGGCAAAGTTAAAAAAAAAGAACTGCATCAGCAGTTCTTTAACAATTCTAAGAAAGAGATTGAGAACTATACTTTAATTTCCACCTCTACTCCACTGGGCAATTCAAGTTTCATTAACGCATCGATGGTCTTACTTGAAGAACTGTAAATGTCTAGTAGACGTTTGTATGAACTCAATTGAAATTGCTCTCTCGATTTTTTATTCACGTGTGGAGAACGCAACACAGTAAATATTTTTTTATGTGTTGGTAACGGAATTGGACCAGTTACAACAGCCCCAGTACTTTTTACCGTTTTAACGATTTTCTCAGCTGATTTGTCAACCAAATTATGATCGTAAGATTTTAGTTTAATTCTGATTTTTTGACTCATGTCTTATAATTTTAAGCCTTACAGGCCTTTAGCTGCTTTAATAACTTCTTCTGATATGTTACTTGGAGTTTCGGCATAGTGCGAGAATTCCATTGTTGAAGTCGCTCGACCAGAAGATAGAGTTCGAAGCGAAGTCACATAGCCAAACATTTCTGAAAGCGGAACAATAGCTTTTACAACTTTAGATCCAGCCCGATCTCCCATATCGTTAACTTGGCCTCTGCGTCTGTTTAAATCTCCGACAATATCACCCATATTTTCTTCTGGGGTCAACACTTCTAACTTCATTAAGGGCTCCATTATGACGGCTTTCGCAGCCTTAGCAGCAGCTTTGAAACCAAGCTTAGCGGCCAATTCGAACGACAACTGATCCGAATCCACATCGTGATATGATCCATCTGTTAGTGTCACCTTCATAGAATCTACTTCATAACCTGCCAAAGGACCATTGACCATGGCTAGTTTGAATCCTTTTTCAACAGAAGGAACAAATTCTTTTGGGATGTTTCCACCCTTGATAGCAGAGATAAATTCTAACCCGACCTTGCCTTCCTCAGCAGGCTCAAGGGTAAATACAATGTCGGCAAATTTACCACGACCTCCCGATTGCTTTTTATAGACTTCTCTATGTTCAGCTTTTTGAGTGATGGCCTCTTTGTACTCAACCTGCGGCTGACCTTGATTGACTTCTACTTTAAACTCGCGTCTCAAGCGATCGACAATAATATCAAGGTGTAATTCACCCATGCCTGAGATGATTGTTTGGCCTGAAGCTTCATCAGTTCGTACAGTAAATGTAGGATCCTCTTCAGCTAATTTTGATAAAGCCATTCCTAGTTTATCAACATCGACCTTTGTTTTTGGCTCAACGGCGATACCGATTACTGGGTCAGGGAAATTCATACTTTCTAAAACAATGGGTGCCTTTTCGTCTGATAAGGAGTCACCTGTTTTAATATCTTTAAATCCAACCGCTGCACCAATGTCGCCAGCCTCGATGAACTCAATAGCATTTTGCTTGTTAGAATGCATTTGGTAAATACGAGAAATTCTTTCCTTTTTTCCCGAACGATTGTTGAGCACATAGGATCCTGCATCCAAACGACCAGAATATGCACGGAAAAATGCAAGTCGTCCCACAAATGGGTCTGTTGCAATTTTAAATGCTAGCGCGGCAAACGGCTCATTAACATCTGGTTTTCTTGAAATCTCTAATCCAGTATCTGGATGTGTACCAACGATGGCCTCCTTGTCTACTGGTGAAGGCAAATATCGGCATACTGCATCAAGAAGAAACTGTACCCCTTTATTTTTGAAGGCTGACCCGCATACCATTGGAATGATAGACATGTCCATAACCGCGGCACGAAGTGCTGCGTGAACTTCATCTTCCGTAATAGAGTCTTCATCTTCCATGAATTTTTCAAGTAGATTTTCGTCATATCCAGCCACCTCTTCAATCAAGAGGGCTCGAAATTCTCTAGCTTCCTCTTTCATGTCTTCGGGAATATCAACTACATCAAAAGTTGCTCCCAACGAGTCTTCATGCCAAACGATCGCTCTGTTTTTAACCAGGTCTACGACTCCTTTAAAATCGGCCTCGTCTCCAATAGGTAAAACAATAGGAACAGCATTGGACCCTAACATCTCTTTTACTTGCTTGCAAACGGCCAGAAAATTTGCACCTTGACGGTCCATTTTGTTTACAAAGCCCATGCGAGGAACTTTGTAATTATCGGCCAAACGCCAGTTTGTTTCAGACTGAGGCTCAACACCATCTACAGCACTGAACAAGAACACCAAACCGTCAAGAACACGCAAGGAACGGTTCACTTCTACAGTAAAGTCAACGTGTCCAGGGGTATCAATAATGTTAAAATGGTATTTCTGAGCGTCAGAAGTTGGTTTACCATTTTCCTTTGGAAATTCCCAAGTACAGGTTGTTGCCGCAGAGGTGATAGTAATTCCGCGCTCCTGTTCTTGCTCCATCCAGTCCATGGTAGCTGCACCATCGTGTACTTCTCCGATTTTATGAGAAACACCGGTGTAGTATAAAATTCGCTCAGTAGTGGTTGTTTTACCCGCATCAATATGCGCAGCAATCCCAATATTTCGGGTGTATCTAAGGTCTCTTGCCATTTCTTAGAATCTAAAATGTGAAAATGCCTTGTTTGCTTCAGCCATTTTGTGGGTATCCGATCTTTTTTTGACGGCCGCACCTTCTTCCTTTGCTGCTGCTAAAATTTCATTGGCCAATTTCATCGCCATTGATTTTTCGTTGCGCTTGCGAGCATAGCCAATTAACCATTTCATGGCAGTAGAAATTTTTCTGTCTGGACGAATTTGCATGGGAATTTGAAAGGTAGCTCCACCCACTCGTCGGCTTCTAACTTCGACATGCGGCATCACATTAGTCAGTGCGTCTTTCCATACTTCTATGGCAGTTTTTTCTTCATCGGTTTTTTTAGATTCAACCACATCAATGGCATCGTAAAAAATCTTAAAGGCAACGGATTTTTTCCCTTCCCACATCATCATGTTGACGAATCGTGTCACCAACTGATCGTTAAATCTTGGATCTGGAAGTAATGGTCTTTTTTTGGCCTGTCTTTTTCTCATTTAAGTATTCTGAAAAATTACTGTATTATTTTTTTGGTCGCTTTGCACCATATTTTGAACGTCTTTGAGTACGGCCTGCGACACCAGCGGTATCTAGAGCCCCACGCACGATGTGATATCTCACACCAGGAAGATCTTTTACCCTTCCGCCTCGAACAAGAACAATGGAGTGTTCTTGCAAGTTATGCCCTTCACCAGGAATGTAAGCATTGACTTCATTTCCATTGGTTAAACGAACACGTGCCACCTTACGCATAGCGGAGTTTGGCTTCTTTGGTGTGGTCGTGTACACACGTGTACAAACCCCTCTTCTTTGAGGGCATGAGTCTAGGGAAGCCGACTTGCTTTTCTTGACAATCTTCGACCGACCTTTTCTTACTAACTGTGAAATTGTTGGCATAATTCTCTTACAAATTTTATTTTTCCTCCATATAAAAGGGCTGCAAATGTAGAAATTTAAATTGTTAATTCAAACATCGACTATTTAATTTTTCTTTTTCTTTAATAATTTCATACAGACTAAATTAAATCCTTGATTTTTGCGTTTACAAAACCACTGGGAAATCGCTATGGAGGCAAAGCATTTCATTTTGACAATTTTTACAACGGTCATTGTATTGGCGACCTGTGTTAGTCAAAATTTCAAGGTAGTCCTCCACGGTGAAACTGAACTCGAAAATCAGTTTTTGACCACACTCTCTTCGTCCGTAGAAACTCCTTCTGCTAGTGAACTATCAAGTTATAT
>JALRKI010000155.1 GCA_023254815.1 Flavobacteriaceae bacterium | reverse complement strand
TTAACAACAGGCGAAATTTCCGATTTTCATACCAGATTAGACATCGTTCGTATTGGAACCTCTGGCGCAATTCAGGCCGACATCGAAGTAGACAGTCATTTGATCTCTACTCACGGCCTGCATTTAGGTGGATTATTGAGGTCTTACATCGGATTGAAAGGAAACTCAGAATTTGAAAATGCTTTGAAGGCCCACCGACGACTTCCTCAAAGTCTCGCTGAGCCTATTCTAATACAAGGCAATACAGATTTATTGGCGGCTTTTGAGTCTAGAATGGATTTTCACGGCATAACGGTTACAGCCGATGGCTTTTATGGTCCTCAGGGTCGGGAAATTAGACTAAAAAGCCAACTGCCCTATTTTTATGAAGACCTCCAAAGCTTTAAGTTTCAAGGTCTTCGGTTGACGAACCTTGAAATGGAAACCGCCGTCATTTATGGACTTTCAGAACTATTGGGACATCGCGCTATTTCTTTAAACGCAATTTTAGCCAATCGTGAAAATGGAAAATTCAGCTCCAATCCCGATCGAACCATTGACAACCTGATTGAGAAAACACTCGGCATCCTTACCACCTTATAGAAACTTTACCTTGCATTTTCAGATGATGATTAACCTGGCTGAAGTGCTTGTTGCCAAACCAATAGCCTCTATTGGCACTCATTGGAGAGGGATGTCCGCATTCGAGAACAATATGTCTCGATCGGTCAATGAATCTGCCTTTCGTTTTAGCACTACTTCCCCATAACAAAAAAATGACCCCCGATTTATGTTGATTGATGTGTTCAATCACCAGATCAGTAAATTCCTCCCATCCTTGCTTTTGGTGACTTCCAGGCTTTCCCTTTTCGACTGTTAACACCGCGTTGAGCAGCAATACACCTTGCTTGGCCCAACGACATAAATCTCCACTCTCGGGATAAGGGAGTGACATGTCAGATTCCAATTCTTTGAAAATATTCCTTAAAGAAGGCGGGTGTGGCAATCCTTGATTTACAGAAAAACACAAGCCGTTAGCTTGGCCCTCTCCATGGTAAGGATCTTGGCCGATCACGACAACCTTTAACTCATCAAAACTGCATTGAGCAAAAGCTTCAAAGATTTGAGTAAAGCTTGGATAACAAGTTGAGACGCTATAAGCATCACCTACAAATTGACGGAGTCTTTCAAAACGGGACCCTGCCAAAGTGGTACTTAAAAATTCTGACCAATCGTTTTGTGGGAATTGGAATGTGATCGCCATATCCAAAAATAACAAAACTATCGGGGCTTGAGCTAGTTTTTTGCTTGAGACAAGAGCATTGGCCCAACAAAAAATCCTTTTCCTATGCAATACACCCCAATGCCTGCCCAAATGAAATCTTCATGAATGACTCTTTGGGAGGCCAAGATTGTAATCAAACCGCCAGCTATGCAGAGTGCTGTAGCTGTAAAGGCAAAAAATTTTAATTGTGAAGTTGACATAAATGTAGGTTTTGAAATTTGGTTGTATAAATATAGACATAAAAATTACTCTTTATTCACTAACTGTTTTAATCCTTAACTTTGCCGAAATCCAAGTAATATGGTGCATGTAAGCGCAGGAACCCTAAAGGACTTAGAATTCGACCAGATTAGACAATTGTGCGCTGGATACTGTGTTACTACTTTGGGACGGTCAGCAGTATTGGAAATCAGTCCTATGGCCCTTGTTTCAGACGTTTCTCATGCCTTAAATAAGGTCAACGAGTACCATTCGAGTTTCGACAACAACAACACCATACCCAATCATGGCTTTGAAGACATCAACAAGGCGCTGAAAATGATGTCAATAGAAAATACCTACCTAGAGACTTCCGATTTCAGAAATTTGGCCAGTTTGGCCGAAACAGCGAATGCACTAATATTATTTTTTAGGAAATTTAAAGATTACTACCCCTCTCTGCACGAAGATGCCTCACTGATGGAACCTAATAAAGCTATTGGGCTTGAAGTATACGCAGTCATTGACAAGTTTGGTGTGGTCAAAGACAGTGCCAGTGCTTTGTTATCCCAATTGCGTCGTGACATCCGATCTGTTCAAGGCAAGATTAACACCAGCTTTGCAAGGGCACTTGATCACTATCAAAAGCTAGACTTCTTAGACGACATTCGAGAAACCGTTGTGGACAACCGTCGAGTACTGGCCGTTAAAGCCATGTACCGCAAAAAAATTAAGGGCAGTATATTGGGAAGCAGTAAGACTGGAAGCATTGTCTATATGGAACCAGAGTCTACATTTCTCATGCATCGGGAGTTGCACAATTTGCAGTTTGAAGAACAAGAAGAAGTGATCAGATTGCTCAAGTCTTTAACCTCTGTTATGAGGTCATTTGCACCAGAACTGAGGCGGTTTCAGTTTTTCCTAACTGACATCGATGTGGTTTCAGCCAAGGCCAATTTGGCTTTAACGCTCAATGCAGTGCTACCGCATATCTCAGAGTCTAAAACTTTGCAGTTGATAGATGCTTACCATCCACTACTCTATTTATCTCATTTGAAACAGGGCTTGACAACCTATCCTCAGACCATTAGAATGAATCAGGAACATCGGATAATAGTCATTTCGGGACCAAATGCTGGAGGCAAAAGCATAACTCTCAAAACGGTAGGGTTACTCCAACTCATGCTACAGAGCGGATTTTTAGTCCCAGTAAAAGAAGGCAGTACGATGTGTTTTTTCGATCGTATTCTCAGCGACATTGGCGACAATCAGTCCATAGAGAACCACCTGAGCACATACAGCTACCGTTTGAAACAAATGCGACAGTTTTTGAGCAAATGCAATCCTAAAACCTTGTTTTTGATTGACGAGTTTGGAACAGGTTCCGATCCAGAATTGGGAGGAGCTTTGGCTGAAGCGTTTTTGGAAGAGTTTAACGATCGTCAAGCGATGGGTTTAATCACTACTCACTACGCCAATCTTAAACTCTTGGCCAATGAATTACCCAATCTCGTCAATGCCAACATGCAATTTGATGAGAACACCCTTGAACCCAGATATAAACTGATAACAGGTCAGGCAGGCAGTTCGTTCACTTTTGAAGTTGCACAAAAAAATGGCATTCCATTCGGTTTGATCAATAAGGCTAAAAAGAAAATTGAAGGTGGTAAAATCAGATTCGACAAGACCATTGTCAAATTGCAAAAAGAGCGCGAAAAGATGGAAAAGATTTCTAAATCTTTAGAGAGTGAGCAAAAGAAAAAATCCAAAGAATCCGATAAAATGGCTGAAACCAACGCCAAAATTCAAAAAAAATTAGAGAGTTATCAGGAATTATATGACTACAACCAGCGTTTAATTCACTTGGGACAGAAAATTAGTCAGATTGGAGAGCGCTATGGCAAACACAAACTAAAAAAAAGATTAATCACTGAGGTGATGCAATTGGTAGAGACTGAAAATGCAAAAAAGAAACAATCTCAAGCTTCCAAGCCCAAAGCGCTAAATAAACCCATAACTGAAATTAGCAAGGAAGTTCAAGATAAAATTAAAACCATCAGAGAGAGTAAGCATAAGCAAGTCAACAAATCAGTAGAAAAACCAACTCCTATTTTACAGATCGGGGACGAAGTCAGGTTATTTGATGGTAAGGCCGTCGGCACAATCGAATCGGTTGAAAAAGGAAAAGCCTTGGTTAATTACGGTGCTTTCACAACCAAAGTTTCAATAGAGCAATTGGAGTTGGTAAAGCCAGTTAAACCGTGAGTCCCTATATTTTGTTTTTTGACGGACATTGCAATTTGTGTAATAACATAGTCAATTTTGTCATCAGGCAAGATAAGCGTCGACAGATACAATTTTGCCCCATTCAACATATTCACCTTCACTCACAATTTCGACCATTACTGTCAAATATTAAAAGCGACTCAGTGCTATTATTGGATCGAAATAAGTCAATAATATTTCAGAAATCTGAAGCAATTTTCAAAATCGCCAGCATTTTGGGAGGCATCTGGACATGTTTATTAATCGGAAGGATTTTACCTAAAAAGCTCAATGACCTTCTCTACGACATAGTAGCTAAAAATCGCATGAAAATTTTTGGAAAGCGACAAAAATGCAGAATTCCTAATTCAAAGGAAAAAGACAGATTCGTTGAGACTACTTGACTTCTTCATAATTTTCATCCCAATTTTCAACCTTAGGTTCTCCTAACTTACCCACTGACTTTGCCACAAATAGGGAAACAGCCGCGTCTCCTGTAACATTAACTACAGTGCGACACATGTCTAGGGGGCGGTCAACCGCAAAAATCAAAGCCAATCCAACAGCCAGTTTATCGGCAGGAAATCCAATGGACTCAAGCACAATAACTAGCATTACCATTCCTGCACCTGGAACAGCGGCACTGCCAATAGAAGCCAATAAGGCGGTAACTACGATAGTCAGTTGATCGGCAAAATCTAGGTGAAAACCTAAAGCTTGAGAAATAAAAACAGCTGCTACGGCCTGATATAAGCTCGTACCATCCATGTTGATGGTAGCCCCAACTGGCAAAACAAAACTGGAAACCTCTTTGTCAACACCGAGGTGCTCCTCTACACGTTCCATAGTTACTGGTAAAGTAGCGGCGCTGCTGCTGGTTGAAAAAGCTAACAATTGAGCTGGACTGATTTGAGATAAAAACCAGAATGGGCTTTTTTTGACATAGGCAAAAATGACAAAAGAATAAAAGGAAATTACCAAGATCAAGCCAATCAGCACTACAGCAGCATACTTGAGCAAGGCAAATAGTAAGTCTGGATTATCGCTAGAAACCACAACATTTGCCAACAAGGCAAAAACTGCATATGGTGCAGAAAGCATGATTAAATCCACCATCTTAAGAACTACCGCATTAAGTGAATCAAATATGTTTTTCAAAGGCTTGGCTTGTTTCTCACCCACTAAGAGCATAGAAATACCCAAGAAAATGGTGAACAAAATAACCTGTAACATCAATGAATTGTCACTCATCGCCGCCATGGCATTGTCGGGCACCATGTCTTCAATAAATTGCAAAGGACCGCTAGACTGCTGCCTGTTAGCTTCAGATATTTTAGATTGAACGCCAGAATCGTTGGCGTAGGTTGCTGTAAGCGTGTCAATAGTTCCTTGTTCAATTCCCTGACCTGGTTTAAGCAAATTCACTAAAATCAGTCCGATAGAAATAGCAATGACGGTTGTAACGATATATGTCAGAATCGTTCTCAAACCAATATTTCTAAACTTAGAAATGTTCTTTAAATCTGAAATACCCTTAATCAAAGACGCGACTATCAGAGGTATAGCAATCAATTTGAGAAGTTTAACAAAAATAACGCCAAAAGGTTTGATGAATTTCGTAGAAAAATCAACTCCTCCATCAATTTGAGTTAACGCAATTCCAAATCCTATACCCAGAACCATTCCGAGTAAAATTTTCCAATGTAAGGGCCATTTTTTCATGTCAATGTTTTAATCTTTTTCAATTATTATTAAGGCTAGCGTACAGCATTAATTTTCTGAAGTAAATAAAAATCTGCTAACACTAATGCGGCCATTGCTTCTACTATAGGCACAGCCCGAGGAACCACGCAGGGATCGTGTCGGCCCTTTCCTTGAACAAGGGCTTGGGCTCCTGTTTGGTCAATCGTATCTTGAGTCTTCATGATCGTTGCCACTGGCTTGAAGGCTACTCTAAAGTAAATATCCATACCATTACTAATACCCCCTTGAATACCTCCAGAATAATTCGTTGCTGTTTTGCCATCGGAAAGGAATACATCGTTGTGTTCAGATCCTAGCATTTGAGTTCCAGCAAATCCACTACCATACTCGAATCCTTTTACTGCATTGATTGACAACATGGCCTTTCCTAGCTCGGCGTGTAGTTTTTGAAAAACAGGCTCTCCCAAGCCAACAGGGACGTTTGAAATGACACAACTCACCACTCCCCCAACGGTATCGCCACTTTTCTTAACTTCGGTTATCAAGTGAGCCATTTGGACTGCAGTATTAGAATCTGGACATCGTACATCATTCGTTTCTGACAATTTAAAATCCAGTTGTTCTAATGGAACTTTCAATTCAATGTTTCCCACTGCCGAAGTAAAAGCATTAAATCGACACATAGAGCAGACTTGTTTTGCAATTGCCCCAGCAACCACCCAGCTGGCTGTTTCACGAGCCGAACTACGCCCACCACCGCGATAATCTCTTATGCCATACTTTTTGTC
>JALRKI010000164.1 GCA_023254815.1 Flavobacteriaceae bacterium | reverse complement strand
TGCGGATGGCAGGTCCCAATGATACAATGTTAAATATGGTTTCAAGTCACGCGAGCAAATGGCGTCAGCAAGACGATCATAGAAATCCAAACCGTCTTTGCTAATATTTTGGCCATCTGGCATGACCCGTGCCCAAGAAGTTGAGAAGCGATAAGCATCAAAGCCACCTTTTTTAACTAAGTCTAAGTCCTCCTCAAAGCGATTGAAATGATCGCAAGCTATTGAACCATTGTCTGCTTCAAAAACATTGCCAGGAGTTGCTGCAAAGGTGTCCCAATGAGAGGGACCACATTCACCATTTGCAGAACCCTCAATTTGATACGCAGCAGTAGCTGTTCCAAAGATAAAATCTTTAGGAAAATTGCTACGAGAAAGTTTTATGGGCATGGTTCACCTTACTTTTTTATATTTAAACAATAGGACTAGAGCCTAGCTTCTGTCGAGCGGTCAAATAGTGACGCCTTGGATGGGTCGAATCCAATTGGAAGATTATCTCCAATTTTTACTTTTGCATGGCCATCCATTCGAACGAGTAGCTGATCATTACCCAATTTAGCATAAACCAAAGTGTCAGACCCCATTGGCTCAACAAGATCTACTTTTGCCCGTGTGGAAACTTGTGCTCGCTCAACTAATTCACCTGTAATAATGTGCTCGGGCCTAATACCAATTGTAGCTTGATTTGTGGTACTTCCATTTGAGAACGCGTACTCTTTCATTGGAAGCACCAAATCTCCAACGGAGAAAGAATTTCCTTCCAGATGCCCATCTAGGAAATTCATTGATGGGCTACCTATAAAATCTGCAACATATCGATTCTCAGGCCGATTGTAGATTTCGTCTGGGGTTCCCAACTGCATAATCTTTCCACCCTTCATTATAGCAATTCTATCTGCCAAAGTCATGGCTTCAACCTGATCGTGGGTCACATAAATCATAGTATTTTTAAGTCGTTGGTGTAGACGCTTTAATTCCACTCGCAAGTCCGCACGTAATTTAGCATCTAGATTAGACAAGGGTTCATCAAATAGGAAAACATCTGCGTCCCTTACAAGTGCCCTACCAATCGCAACGCGCTGACGTTGACCGCCCGACAAAGCACCCGGTTTGCGTTTTAGTAATGGTTCAATTTGTAAGATTTCTGCTGCGTTTGAAACTCGTTGGGCGATTTCTGTTTTTGGCATTTTCGCATTTTTGAGGCCAAAAGATAAATTACCTTCCACAGTCATTTGTGGGTAAAGTGCGTAGGATTGAAAAACCATGCCAATTCCCCGATCGGATGGCTCTGACCAAGTTACATTGCGCCCACCGATAAAAATTTGCCCATCAGTAATTTCCAAAAGCCCCGCAATGCAATTCAATAAAGTAGACTTGCCACAACCAGAAGATCCAAGCAGTACTAGAAATTCTCCTTCATGGATTTCTAAGTTTAGTTTTTGAAGAACTTTTATATTACCAAAACTTAGATCAAGATCGCGTATTTGGACGGAATGTTGTTTTTCATTCATTTGTTAACCCTTCACGGCGCCCGCAGCTATGCCGCGAACAAAAAGTTTGCCTGAAATAAAATAGATTAAAAGAGGGACAGCGCCGGTCAGTAATGTTGCTGCCATATTAACATTATATTCCTTCACGCCCTGTATCGAATTGACAATATTATTAAGCTGGACTGTCATTGGATAAGTGTCGGGCTTTGTGTAGATAACACCGAATAGGAAGTCGTTCCAAATTCCTGTTACCTGTAAAATCATTGCTACAACAAAAATTGGGACTGACATGGGCAATAAAACTCGAAAATAAATTCCCCAAAAACCTGCACCATCAACTCGAGCGGCTTTAAACAACTCTTCAGGTATTGAAGCAAAGTGGTTGCGAAATAAAAGTGTTAAAATTGGCATACCAAAAATAGTATGTACCAAAACCAAACCCCACAGTGAGCCCATTAAACCAATTTCACGCAAAAGAATGACTAGTGGATATATCATAACTTGATAGGGAATGAATGCGCCAACAATAAGTATTGTAAAAAAAGTGTTTGATCCCTTAAAGCGCCAATTGGCCAGCGCATATCCGTTTATTGATGCGATCAGAATGGAAATTATCACTGATGGAATAAGAATGCGAACAGAATTGCCAAACCCTCGAGACAGACCGTCACAATTGATGCCTGTGCAAGCCTCTGACCAGGCTTTGACCCATGGTTGGAAAGTGATTTCCAAAGGGGGCGCAAATATATTTCCTATCCTTATTTCTGGCATGCCTTTTAAAGATGTCACGACCATGACCCATAAAGGTAATAAGTAATAAATAGAGACCAAAAAAAGTGAACCGTAAACAATTACATTTGTCTTTGAAAAAGTTCTCTTAGGCTTGGGTCCACGGGGCTCAAGGGTAGTACTTTTCGAGAAATTAACCACGATTGCGGCCTCCAAATTCTAGGTATGCCCATGGTATCAAAATCACTACGACTGATACCAACATCATGGTGGATGCTGCAAATCCTTGGCCTAAGTTCTGTGCGCCAAACATATACTCCATAACGTATTTTGCAGGCACTTCGGAAGCAATCCCTGGCCCACCGGAAGTTTGGGCAACAACAAGATCATAGAGTTTAACAATACCGGAAGCGATGATCACAAGCGCCGTTATAAAAACGGGGCGCATCATCGGTATAATTACTTTAATGTAAGTTTTTACAGTACCGATGCCATCAATTCTAGCCGCTTTCCAAATTTCGTCATCGATACCTCTCAAGCCGGCCAGCATGATAACCATAATTAACCCAGTACCCTGCCACAGGCCGGCAATCAAAAGGCCAAACATGACTATGTCTGGGTTATTTAATGGGTCAAAGGAAAAGTTTTGCCATCCCATATTTTGAACTACTCTTTGCAAACCAAAGTCAGGATTCAATATCCACTGCCAAGCCAAGCCCGTAACAATAAACGACAGTGCAAATGGATACAAAAGAATTGTTCGAAATGTATTTTCAAACCTGATTTTACGATCCAGAAGAGCAGCCAAAGTAAATCCAACTACAAGTGTGAAAACCATTGAGAATAAACCAAATAACGCAAGATTTTCAATCGAGATTAACCAGCGACGCGTATTCCACAAACGTTCGTATTGATCTATGCCTACAAAATTTAGTTTAGGTAAAAGTCGAGATGAGGTGAAAGAATATAGAACGGTCCAAAGAGTACCGCCCAGAAAAACCACAACTGCAGTTAGGATCATAGGTATTGATGCAATTTTTGCGCTTAGGTTTCGAAATAGCCTATTTGGGCGCTCACCATTTTTACTTTTTTCCATGGTCCACCCCCCATGTAACTCAGTAAGAGGGCTGGATATACACCAGCCCTCCAAAATATTTAAAGATTAGTTTGCGTTTCTAACAATGTCTACATATGTAGCTTGAGCTT
>JALRKI010000117.1 GCA_023254815.1 Flavobacteriaceae bacterium | reverse complement strand
GACGCTCAATGGCGATTTGTGGATTATACCACGACAGGTTTGAATTCAAATCGATTGCCTTTTGAGGTAGCTGTGTCCTATCATTTTTTCAATCCTAAACTGGGCGCAACCTATCAACTCAATCCTAATAACAACTTTTACGCTTCCGTATCTCGAGCCAATCGAGAACCAGCCCGCTCGGATTTTGAAAACAATCCAAAGGTGAAACCCGAAAGCTTGACAGACTTTGAGCTGGGGTGGCGTTCTGCTTATGGGCGCTCAACATTGGAGTTAAACGCTTTTTATATGGCCTATGAGGAACAATTAGTTCTTACTGGCAACATTGATAACAACGGCACTCCAGTGAGAGACAACAGTGGAAAAAGCTATCGATTAGGATTAGAATTGTCGGCCAAGACTTCATTCAGCGAAAAACTCCAAATGACCAGTAATTTAACCTGGAGTTCTAACCAAACTCAAGAAACTATCGCTTTATTCAATGGAACCTTAACCAATTTCGGCAGTCGAAAATTGACCTTTTCTCCAGAATGGGTGGGAAGTAATCGAATTTGTTTTAAAGCGAATCAAAAATTGGAAGTCAATTTGTTTTCAAAACTGGTCAGTGATCAATTCATGAGTGATATCAATACTCCTATTTCCAAGCTGGAAGGTTACTTTTTGAATGATCTCGGGGTCAGTTACGCCTTGACACCTTCAAGAATTGTTAGGCATGTCAGGTTCGATTTGTTGATTAATAATATTTTGACTGTCAAGTACATATCCAATGGATACTATTATAACTATGATGACGATTTTTCAAATCCAGGGGTTGTTCAAACCATTGAAGGGGTAGGGTATTATCCTCAGGCTGGAAGAAATGTATTGGCCGGTGTGACTTTGAGATTTTAATTGGAAATATAGAGGGTGTTGCCCGATTGGGTGACCGGGTAACTTTTAAGCGCGCATCTCAGCGATGGATTTTCCATGGGTTGACCAGTAAACAAACTGTAACTGTTGCCGTCGTCGCAACCACAAACTCCTAATACACCAGAGATAGCGAGAGTGCCGCAACTGTTTGGTATGTGATTAGGGTCAGCAGCGTCCCATGCTAAATATCCTGTTCCCACGTTAACCACAATGAGCCCGGAATTGGCAGCACTGGATACAAATACGGCATTACTGGTAAAGAGCAAATTGTTGTATTGGGGTAAATTCATGTTCACCACCTCATTGACCCCAATATCGAGTAAAAAATTGCAACTCGGATCTAAATTATCTTTTTTGCGACAAGCTAGAGACAGCATCAACAATACTACTAAGGATAGGGTAGAGGACTTCATTAAAGTATCTTACAGGTCTAAAATTACACTAAAAAACTAAGATTCATATTTTTTTATAACTTTGTGGATAATCTCGTGATAACGGGATTTTTCTATTTAAAGCAAAGTAAACTATAACTACACGGAAAAGCCCCAGCGTAAGTGTCCTCAGAAATGACATGATATGATGTTTTGTAAAGAGTAAATCGTGAGTTCAATGGTTAAACTAAATGGTCTATGAGTCAAGTATCGTATTATACAGAGGAAGGTTTGAAAAAGCTTCGAACCGAATTAGCACAGTTAAAAGATGTTGAGCGTCCGAAAGCCTCATTGGCCATTGCCGAGGCTAGGGACAAAGGTGATTTGAGTGAAAATGCAGAATACGACGCAGCCAAGGAGGCCCAAGGTATGCTAGAGTTGCGTATTGCGAGACTAGAAGAAACCTTGTCAGGAGCCCGTTTGATTGACGAGTCTCAATTGGATAACTCCAAAGTTTTGGTACTTTCTCAAGTTAAAATCAAGAATCAAGCCAATGGCATGCAAATGAGCTATACCCTGGTGGCCGAAAGTGAGGCTAATTTGGCTGCGGGTAAAATTTCAGTCAATTCGCCCATAGGAAAGGGATTGCTCGGCAAGTCTGTAGGAGAAATTGCCCAAGTTCAGGTGCCCAATGGTGTGGTCAATTTTGAAATTCTTGAAATCAATAGACCCTAATGGCCTCAGTTTTTTCTAAAATTATTTCTGGCGAAATACCCAGTTATAAGGTTGCCGAAAATGCCCACTGTATTGCGTTTCTAGACATCAACCCAAATACTGTTGGTCACACCCTTTGTGTTCCAAAAGTGGAAGTCGATAAGTTCTATCAGATGAGTGGCAAGGATTATTTGGAATTGATGAGATTTGCCAAAATAGTGGCTATGGCCATTGAAAAGGCTGTGCCGTGCAAAAGAGTAGGAATGAGTATCATTGGTCTTGAAGTGCCACATACTCACATTCATTTGTTGCCATTGGTGGATATGGTGGCTACAGATTTCTCCAAAAAAATTGTAACCCCTTCGGTTGAAGAATTTCAAACCATCGCGGATAGAATTGCCAGTTTTATACCAGATTCAATTTAATCGAAAAAGTAGTTCCTACACCCAATTCTGACTGCAACACTTTAATGCTTCCCCCGTGGTAATCTTCAATAATTCTTTTGGCCAAAGACAATCCTAATCCCCAACCTCTTGCCTTGCTGGTATAACCGGGTTCAAAAATCTTTTTAAATTTATTTTTTGCAATTCCGACACCTTGATCTTTGACTAGAATTTCTACGGTATTTTGATTCTTTCGTATGGCAATTTGAATCGATCCTTTGCCCTTCATGGCGTCAATACCATTTTTAATTAAATTCTCAATAGTCCATTCGAAAAGCTGAGTATTAATCATAGCCATGAAATTTTGAGCTTCACTTTTAAATTTGAAACTCACTAAGGCAGATTGTCTTTTTTGGTGATAGGCCACAGTCTCTTGGATAATGCTGACTATATTTATTGGGCTGAGTTTTGGCTTGGCTCCAATTTGACTAAATCTTTCAGTAATCGTGTGCAGTCTTTCGATGTCCTGAGACATTTCGGCCAATGGCAATGATTGGTCTTCACGAGCTTTGAGCAATTCTATCCATCCCATCAAGGCCGAAAGAGGCGTTCCTATTTGATGCGCTGTTTCTTTGGCCATACCCGTCCATAACTTGTTCTGCTGGGCAATTTGAGCACTCCGATTAAAAAAGAAAACCAGTGCCAAAAACAACAAAACAATGAGAAGTAGCGCCAGGGGGTAGTACTGCAGTTTGGTCAATATTGGGGCATTGCCGTAATAAATAGTTTGAATCACCTTCCCGTCAACAACAACTTCAATGGGTTTGTTTTCATTCTTGAATTTTGGAATGAGTTTCTTGAGGTCTGTTTGATTTTCAGACCAATGATCAGGGAGGTTTTTAGAGCTCAAGGTGCCATCGACATCAGCCAATATCATTGGGGTTGTCTTGTTACTGGTCATGATGGAAAGCACGATGTCTAGATTGCGGTTGTCGTTGATGTCCGAAGTCAAAAGTTCTTGATATGCTCGAGCCCAGATGGTCATCTTGGCCCGCTCTTCGGCCTTGAAATTCTTAAAAAATAGATTGGTGTTCCATAAAATCAACACGACAATACCCAAAGATATTGAGGTAATAATCCAACGCCAAATTCTGTTATATGCGAATAACATCAAATCAATTATTGGAACAATATACGGCAAATTACTAGCTTTTTGAATTTCGTATGTCTCTGTAGACCATTCTATTTTATTAAATTTGTCAACAGAATAGACACTAAGCAGCGGATGCCTTCTTTTTTGACCAAAGACCTGAGTACAGTTCAAATGCAAGAGCTGTTGCAAAACAGTATTGGACCTCGACCCATTGCTATGGCCAGTACCATGGACGCAGAAGGTCATCCCAATCTATCTCCCTTCAGTTTTTTCAATGTTTTTAGTGCAAATCCACCAATTTTAGTTTTTTCCCCTGCAAGAAGGGTTAGGGACAACACCACAAAACACACTTTAGACAATGTACGCGAATGGCCAGAAGTAGTTATTAATGTGGTTAATTACGAAATGATTCAACAAGTTTCTTTGAGCAGTACTGAGTACCCAAAAGGTGTCAATGAATTTGTTAAAGCAGGTTTCGATATGGTTCAATCGGATGAGGTGAGACCCTTCCGACTGAAGCAATCTCCTGCTCAATTTGAGTGTAAAGTGGTTGAGGTGGTTTCGCTAGGAGAACAAGGGGGCGCAGGGAATTTGGTGATTTGCGAAGTGCTCAAAACACATATTTCTGAGCATGTTATTGATAAAAACGGTCAAATAGACCCTTATAAAATGGATTTGGTGGCCCGAGCAGGAGGCAATTTTTACTCCAGAGCAAAAAGTGGTTTTTTCGAAATTCCAAAACCAATTTCAACCATGGGAATTGGCGTCGATGCACTTCCCAAGGCAGTTGTAGAAAGTGCAATTTTTTCGGGAAACGATTTGGGTAAATTAGCCAATATTACTAATTTGCCGTCAACAGAAAAAGTAGAACTATTTGTGGCAGAACAGCGCCAAAAGGGTCTTGATTTGCTCAAAATGAGTCAAACACAAAAACAACAACAAGCCAAGTCTTTTCTGGATCATGAAGATATAGAAAGTGCGTGGTATGTGTTATTATCTTAAAAAAAATATGGAAGTACAAGGAAAAATTAAACGCATCAGTGATACTCAAACCCTAGGCAGTGGCGGATTCAGAAAACGTGAAGTTATTGTCACGACCGAAGAACAATATCCCCAACATTTGGCTATTGAATTTGTACAGGACAAAACGGAATTATTGAACAATTTTCGCGAAGGACAAACGGTTAGAGTTAGTATTAATCTGAGAGGTCGTGAGTGGGTTAGTCCGCAAGGAGAAACTAAGTATTTTAACTCTATTCAGGGATGGCGTATTGACGCTGTCGATGCCTTATCATCGCAGACAGGCTCACCAGTACCGCCAGCGGCTGCATTTCAACCTCTCGAAGAAATGAATGACGAGGAGCAAGACGACCTGCCATTCTAAATTATGAATTTTTCTAGGTCAATAACCGCCTTTTATCAACGGTATTTTCCTTCACCATTCACCATTGCCATCCTGCTCACCCTAGTAACCATGTTATTGGCGTTTGTCGCTGGAGATAACAAAGGATGGTCAGGTATTGTCTCTGTTTTTTCCTATTGGGAGCAAGGTATTTGGAATAATGATCTTTTGGTTTTTGCATACCAAATGATGCTCATTTTGGTATTGGGTCATGTTTTGGTGTTGAGTTCTCCGATGCAAAATCTCATTGGTAAATTGACACAATATGCTACAACTACTCAGAATGCAGTGGTTTTGGTCAGTGTGACAACCATGCTTGTTGCTTTTTTCAACTGGGGTCTTGGGTTGATTTTTGGGGCCATACTTGCCCGACAAATTGGGGAACACATGCAGCAAGCTGGCCGATCGTTCAATTATCCTTTGATAGGTGCAGCAGGTTATTCTGGATTAATGATTTGGCATGGAGGAATTAGTGGCTCTGCGCCTATCAAAGTAGCAGAGACAGGACACCTTACCAGTCTAATGAGCGACATCGGATCGCCCGAAAATATCGCATTACTTCCTCAAAGTATCAATTTTGATCAAACTATTTTCAGTTCGGCAAATCTTATAATTTTTCTTGCCGCACTCATATTTATTCCTTTGACTTTGAATCGCTTGGCCAGGGTGGCTCCATCTTGCACGGCGTATCTTAAGATCCCCGCTGCAAGTAGCGATGAACTCGCCCAAGACAGCAGTGAGAAACTCGATCGGTCTCGAATCTTATCCATGACATTTGGGTCATTGGTTCTATTGGTGTTCTTTATTCAATATTCCAATTCGTTGGCTAGTTTACAGATTACTCCCAACATGCTTAATTTTTTCATGTTAGGTTTAGCATTGATACTGCATCCCAGTTTTGCTTCTTTTGGGCAGGCTGTCGGCAAAGCCATAAGCGGAGCTGCGGGTATTCTGATACAATTTCCGCTGTATTTTGGTATTATGGGAATCATGAAAGGGTCTGGATTGGTAATATTATTGTCTAATTTTTTTGTTGGCATTTCTACTGAGGTTACTCTTCCAATTTTCACCTTTTTCAGCGCAGGCTTGGTCAACATTTTCGTTCCAAGTGGCGGCGGACAATGGGCCATTCAAGGACCCATAATTATCGAATCAGCTCAACAATTGGGGGTGCCATTGTCTAAAATGGTTTTGGCATTGGCTTATGGAGACCAGGTCACAAACATGTTACAACCTTTTTGGGCACTGCCATTGTTGGGAATAACTCAGATTAAAGCAAAGGATTTATTACCCTACACCCTTATAATGATGCTTATTGGAGTGGTTATTTTTAGCTTAGGATTACTCTTAATTTGATAAAAATTGAGATCAATTTTTAGGAGAGTTCCCGATACCTGAAACAAGTCATGAGATGGTCGTTTACCATGCCTGTAGCTTGCATGTGAGCATAGACTACGGTTGATCCTACAAACTTAAATCCGCGGTTTTTTAAATCAGCACTAATGGCATCACTAAGAGGAGTATTTGCTGGTAGATCTGACAGATTGAAGAATTTATTCTGGATGGGCCGATGATTGACAAAGGCCCAAATATAGTCACTGAAACTGCCTAGTTCTTCTCTGATTTTAATAAAGGCTTGCGCATTCCCAATAGCGGCTTTTATTTTTAATTTGTTTCTAATGATTCCAGGATTATTTTCCAGCTCTGAAATTTTGACAGGGCCGTATTTTGCGACTTTTTCGAAATAGAATTGGTCAAAGGCCTTCCTAAAATTCTCTCGTTTAT